>NZ_MUOA01000120.1:0-9218 GCF_002001065.1 Pseudomonas sp. A25(2017)
CTCCCGCCCCGGCCCCCGCGCCGAAACAGGCCCAGGAAAAAGCCCGCCAGGCGGCCGAGCTGGGGCCGCTGCCAGCGCATCAGCGCGAGTTGAGTGGCACCTTGCAGGGCGTGCCGGCCGGCGCCGAAGTGGAACTGGCGCTGTTGGTGATCGATGACAAGGACCGCCCACAGCAATTGCTCGCCAGCTCCAGCCTGATCGGCACCAACCAGGCCCTGCCCTTCCGCCTGCGTTTCAACCCCGATGCCTTCCCGGTCGGCGCCCGCG
Source organism: Pseudomonas sp. A25(2017) (assembly GCF_002001065.1). Taxonomy (NCBI): domain Bacteria; kingdom Pseudomonadati; phylum Pseudomonadota; class Gammaproteobacteria; order Pseudomonadales; family Pseudomonadaceae; genus Pseudomonas; species Pseudomonas sp. A25(2017). The sequence goes on from NZ_MUOA01000120.1 coordinate 268, forward strand.
TCGAGCTGCGTGGCCGCGCCAGCCAGTCCGGCCAGTTGATCCTGCACCTGCCGGAGCAACGCATCAGCCAACCGACCACCCAGGCACTGGGCGCCCTGCAATTCGTCAAAGCGCCATGAGTGCACCGCAGGACCTGCAACGGGCATTGAGCGAGTTGCTTGGAGACGCGCGCCTGGTCGCTTGTCCGCTACCCGGCACCGACTTGACGTTGTGGCTGATCGACGGCGACAACATGGACCGCGCCTTCAGCCCGGAAGAAACCCGGCGCATTCTCCACGAGCCGCCCTACTGGAGCTTCTGTTGGGCCAGCGGCCTGGCGATGGCCCGCCACCTGGCCGAACAGCCGCAGTGGGTCGAGGGCAAGCGGGTGCTGGATTTCGGCGCCGGCTCGGGTGTCGCCGGCATCGCGGCGGTCAAGGCCGGGGCGCTGGAAGTGGTGGCCTGCGACCTCGACCCACTGGCGATTGCCGCGTGCCAGGCCAATGCCGCGCTCAATGGCGTGGAGCTGGGTTATTCGACGAATTTCTTCGCCGAGGCTGATCGTTTCGACCTGATTCTGGTCGCCGATGTGCTCTATGACCGGGCCAACCTGCCGCTGCTCGATCAATTCCTCAGCCGTGGCCGTGAGGCGTTGGTGGCCGACTCCCGGGTGCGGGATTTCCAGCATCCACTGTACCGACGCATCGACATGCTCCAGGCCATGACCTTGCCGGACCTGGCCGAGCCTGAAGAGTTTCGGCATGTGAGCCTGTACCACGCGCGGCGCGGCTAGGATAAAAGCTTCGCGAGCAAGCCCGCTCCCACAGTCGATCTCCTGTGGATACAAAATTCGTGTACACCGCGAATCCAATGTGGGAGCGAGCCTGCTCGCGATAGCGGCCTATCAGGCGCCGCAAGCCCCGGCTTTCAGCCACCCCCACCAAGCCGTATAGTTGCCCCATTCAAGCGCTCTACGAGATTGCCCATGACTCAGGAAACGCCCTACATCTTCGACGCCACCACCGCCGATTTCGACCAGTCGGTGATCGCGAACTCTTTCCACAAACCGGTACTGGTGGATTTCTGGGCCGAGTGGTGTGCGCCGTGCAAAGCCCTGATGCCGATGCTGCAAACCATTGCCGAGAGCTATCAAGGCGAACTGCTGCTGGCCAAGGTCAACTGCGACATCGAGCAGGACATTGTCGCCCGCTTCGGCATTCGCAGCCTGCCAACGGTGGTGTTGTTCAAGGACGGCCAACCCGTCGACGGTTTTGCCGGTGCTCAGCCGGAATCGGCCGTGCGAACCCTGCTCGAACCCCATGTGCAGATGCCGCCGCCGGCCGCGGCCGATCCGTTCGAACAGGCTCAGGCGCTGTTCGACGACGGTCGTTTCGCCGACGCCGAAGCCGTGCTCACGGTGTTGCTGGGTGAGGACAACACCAACGCCAAGGCGCTGATCCTATACGCCCGCTGCCTGACCGAACGCGGCGAACTGGACGAAGCGCAGACCGTGCTCAATGCGGTGAAAAGCGACGAACACAAGGCCGCCCTCGCCGGCGCCAAGGCGCAGATCCAGTTCCTCGGCCTGGCCAAGCACCTGCCGGACGCCGCCGACCTCAAGGCGCGCCTGGCGAAAGACCCGCAGGACGATGAAGCGCTGTACCAACTGGCGATCCAGCAACTGGCGCGCCAGCAGTACGAAGCGGCCCTCGATGCACTGCTCAAGCTGTTCATGCGTAACCGCAGCTACAGCGAAGGCCTGCCCCACAAGACCTTGCTTCAGGTGTTCGAACTGCTGGGCAACGATCATCCGCTGGTGACGACTTATCGTCGCAAGCTGTTCGCCGCGTTGTATTGATTCCTCTGTAGGAGCTGCCGAGCGAAGCGAGGCTGCGATCTTTACCCAGACGCTTGAATCTCAAGCGAAAGATCAAAAGATCGCAGCCTCGCTTCGCTCGTCAGCTCCTACACGCTCCTACGCGTTTTCGTGCCAGCTGTAGAGCGGTGTGTCGCCGCCGCTGATCACTTTTACATCCGGGCTATGGCGCAAGCGCACCAACAGGCGCTTGCCCGCCGAGGCGCTGCCGGTCAAGCCTTCGAGCTGTTCCAGCAGGTCCGGGCCGCTCAACTGCCCGGCCTTGCGCAGCAGTTCCTTGGCGATCTGCCACTGGGCATCGTCCTGACTCACTGGTTTGGCCGCAGGCGCCACTGCGCTCTCGGACTTGGCCACTTGCAACTGCGCGCCGAGCTGCGCCCAGTCGCCCTCATCCATTTCGATCGACAAGTCCACCGGCCAATCGCCGACGGTTCCGCGTATCCGCAACATCACCGTGCTCCTGAATATTTCATGTACGCATGCTCCCATGGCCCTTGCGCGACGCCAAGCAGACGGTCAAACTCTCCGCACTTTCGTTATAAGATTACATAACCTTTTCGGAGACTCGTCATGCGTCGTCTGCTTCTCGCTTTGCCGTTCGCCCTGCTGCCATTGGCTGTCGCTCACGCGGCGGTCGAGCATGATCATGACCACGAGCATGGCAGCCTCAGCGCCCATGAACACGGCGTCGGCCGATTGAACGCGGCCCTGGACGGCCAGACCCTGGAGCTGGAACTGGAAAGCCCGGCGATGAACCTGGTGGGCTTCGAACACGCCGCCACCAGCGACGCCGACAAGGCCAAGGTCGCCGCCGTACGCGCGCAGTTGGACAAGCCACTGGCGTTGTTCAACCTGCCGGCCGCCGCCAAGTGCACCGTGGCCCAGCAGGAACTGGAAAGCCCGTTGTTTGGCGATGAGCCGGACCACGATCACGACCATGACGAAGACGCAGATGGCGAAGAGCACCACGGCGAGCACAGTGAGATCAATGCCCATTACCAGTTCACCTGCGCCGCCCCGGGTGCACTGAAGAACCTGGACCTGGCGACCCTGTTCAAAACCTTCCCGGCCACCCAGAAAATTCAGGTACAACTGATCAGCCCGAGCGGCCAGCAAGGTGTGGAAGTGACGGCAAAAGCGCCAGCCCTGAAATTCTGATCCACCGCAACACCCAATGTGGGAGCAAGCCTGGTGGGAGCAAAGCTTGCTCGCGATAGCGGTCCGACAGTCAACATCCAAGTTGAATGTAATGACCTCATCGCGAGCAAGCTCAGCTCCCACAGGTGTTCCACAGGTTCCACTATTTGAAGCGGCAAACATGACCCAAGCACTCATCGAACTCTCCGACCTGGGCTTCAGTTGGCCCGGGCATCCGCCGTTGCTGGATATCCCGGCGTTTCGCCTGGAGGCCGGTGAGACGCTGTTTCTCAAGGGCCCGAGCGGCAGTGGCAAGACCACCTTGCTGGGGCTGCTCGGCGGTGTGCAGACACCGGATCGCGGCAGCATCCGCCTGCTCGGCCAGGAACTCACCGAACTGGGCGCCGGCAGTCGCGACCGCTTTCGTGTGGACCACACCGGCTACATCTTCCAGCAATTCAACCTGCTGCCGTTTCTCTCGGTGCGCGAGAACGTCGAACTGCCCTGTCACTTTTCCAAGCTGCGCGCGCAACGGGCCATTCAGCGCCACGGCAGCGTCGATCAAGCCGCCGCCACCCTGCTGGCCCACCTGGGCTTGACCGACCCGAACCTGCTGGAACGGCGCGCCGACTCGTTGTCCATCGGCCAGCAACAACGGGTCGCCGCCGCCCGGGCGCTGATCGGCCAACCGGAACTGGTGATCGCCGACGAACCGACTTCGGCCCTGGACTACGACGCCCGGGAAAATTTCCTGCGGCTGTTGTTCGCCGAATGCCGCGAAGCCGGGTCGAGCCTGTTGTTCGTCAGCCACGACCAGAGCCTGGCGCCGCTGTTCGACCGCAACCTGTCGCTGGCCGATCTCAATCGCGCCGCCACGCCACTCGAGGTCTGAGATGTATTTGTTCCGTCTAGCCATGGCCAGCCTGGCGAACCGCCGCTTCACCGCGATCCTCACCGCGTTTGCCATCGCCCTTTCTGTTTGTTTGTTGCTGGCAGTGGAGCGGGTGCGTACCGAGGCGCGGGCCAGTTTCGCCAGCACCATCAGCGGCACCGACCTGATCGTCGGCGCCCGCTCAGGTTCTGTGAACCTGCTGCTGTACTCGGTGTTTCGCATCGGCAACGCTACCAACAACATCCGCTGGGACAGCTTCGAACGCTTCGCCAGCAACCCGAAAGTGAAGTGGGCGATCCCCATGTCCCTCGGCGATTCCCACCGTGGTTATCGGGTGATGGGCACCACCGAGGCCTACTTCGAGCATTACCAGTACGGCCGCCAGCAGCATCTGGAACTGGCAGACGGCCGGGCTTTCGCAACCGATCCGTTCGAAGTGGTGCTCGGTGCCGAAGTGGCCGAGGCGCTGCACTACAAGCTCGGCGACAAGCTGGTGCTGGCCCACGGTGTGGCAGTGGTCAGCCTGGTCAAGCATGACGACAAGCCCTTCACCGTGGTCGGGATTCTCAAGCGCACCGGCACCCCGGTGGACCGCACACTGCACATCAGCCTCGGCGGCATGGAGGCGATCCACATCGACTGGAAGAACGGTGTACCGGCCCAGGGCAATGGGCGCATCAGCGCTGACCAGGCCCGCAACATGGACCTCACGCCCCAAGCAATTACCGCCTTCATGCTCGGCCTCAACAGCAAGATTTCAACCTTTGCCTTGCAGCGCGAGATCAACGAGTTCCGTGGCGAACCGCTGCTGGCGATCCTGCCCGGCGTGGCGTTGCAGGAACTGTGGAGCCTGATGGGCACGGCGGAAAAAGCCTTGTTCGTGATCTCGCTGTTCGTGGTCCTGACCGGATTGATCGGCATGCTCACGGCGATCCTCACCAGCCTCAACGAACGCCGCCGGGAAATGGCGATCCTGCGTTCGGTGGGCGCGCGGCCGTGGCACATCGCAACGCTGCTGGTGCTCGAAGCCTTCGCCCTGGCGCTGGCCGGGGTCACCGCCGGGCTGGCGTTACTGTACATCGGCATCACCGCCGCCCAGGGTTACGTGCAGTCGGCCTACGGCTTGTACCTGCCGCTGGGCTGGCCGAGCGAATATGAATGGACGCTGCTGGCTGGCATTCTGGTTGCCGCCCTGCTGATGGGCAGCGTGCCGGCCTGGCGCGCCTATCGCCAATCGTTGGCCGACGGCCTGTCGATCCGTCTATGAGGACCTTGAAGATGCCCCGCGCCCTGCTTGCGCTGTTGATGATGGTCGCCCTGCCGCTATGGGCGGCCGAGCCGAGGGACCTGGCCTGGTCGGAAATGATCCCGCCGGACGCGCCGCCAGAAGTGCCGAACATGACGCCGCTGCACGACCTGTCGAAGATGAGCGATTCCCTGGCCGCCGAGTCCGCGCCAGCGGCCAAGCAGGATTTGCCCAACGCCCCGGTGGTCAAGACCCTCGACGGTCAGCAGATTCGCCTGCCGGGCTACATCGTGCCGCTGGAAGTCAGCGAGGAAGGCCGCACCACGGACTTCTTGCTGGTGCCGTATTTCGGCGCCTGCATCCACGTACCGCCACCGCCATCGAACCAGATCGTGCATGTGAAAAGTGAAGTCGGGGTCAAGCTCGACGAGTTGTACCAACCGTACTGGGTCGAAGGGCCGATGCAGGTCAAGCCGTCCACCAGTGAACTGGCCGATGCCGGGTATCAGATGGAGGCCGAGAAGATTTATGTGTATGAGCTGCCGGAGTGAACCTGGCTATTATTTGTTGCCTGTTAGATAGCTTTCGCGAGCAAGCCCGCTCCCACATTAGACCGAGTTTCTTCAGAAGGAATGCGGTCAAACTGTGGGAGCGGGCTTGCTCGCGAAAGGGCCCTCAAAATTGACTCATCATCATTTCATTGAGCTGAGTCAATTAAACACCCCCAGACTCATTGAGCTGTGTCAAAAGACCGGAGCAGACGGTTTCGTACCATGGGACATCAAATTTCGATGCCCTTTGGAGCCCTCATGAACAAGTCCTTGCTCAGCGCTTCCCTCGTTGCCCTCGCGCTCGCTGCCCCACTCGCCCAAGCCCACACAGCCGGCGACATCATCGTTCGCGCCGGTGCTATCACCGTCAACCCGGATGCCGACAGCTCCAGCGTCAAGGTCGACCGTGGCCCGCTGGCCGGCGCCGACCTGGGCGGCAAGGCGACCATGAGCAGCGACACGCAGCTGGGCTTGAACTTCGCCTACATGATCACCAACAACCTGGGGATCGAACTGCTGGCGGCCTCGCCGTTCGAGCACGACGTGAAAATCAAAGGCACCGCCCTGGGCGCGGCCAACAACAAGCTCGGCACCCTCAAGCACCTGCCGCCGACCCTGAGCCTGGTCTACTACCCGCTCGACGCCAAGTCGACGTTCCAGCCTTATGTCGGCGCCGGCATCAACTACACCTGGATCTACGACGAACACGTCGGCAGCGAAGCCAGCGCCAACGGCTTCAGCAATTTCCGCGCGAGCAACAGTTGGGGCATGGCGTGGCAAGTGGGCGCTGACTACATGTTGACCGACAACATTATGATCAACGGCCAGATCCGCTACATCGACATCGACACCACCGCGTATGTGGACAACAACGCCGTGGCCAGCGGCACCCGGGCCAAAGTGAATGTCGATGTGGACCCATGGATCTACATGGTGGGGTTGGGCTACAAGTTCTAAGCCTGCGCAATTGCAAGATGACAACACCCTGTGGCGAGGGGATTTAGCGAAACGTCGCACCGCCCCGCTGACCGTAGGAGCTGTCGAGTGAAGCGAGGCTGCGATCTTGTCCCAGACAATTGAGTCGCGAGCGAAAGATCAAAAGATCGCAGCCTTCGGCAGCTCCTACAGAGCCCAACGGGGCGGTGCGACGTTTCGCTAAATCCCCTCGCCACAATGTTGTAGGCCGTGACAAAAAAGGCGCCCCGAAAGGCGCCTTTTTTTGTCGAGGCTGAAAATCAGCGCCCCAACAACCGCGCCAACCCCACGCTCATCGGGGTTTGCGGTGGAAAGCTGAAGCGCTGCAACAGCCGATGGTTGTCAGCCCGGGAATGGCGGATGTCGCCGGAGCGCGCCGGGCCGTAGCTGATCGGCGGCAGATCGCCCACCACGGCGGCCAGGGCCTGGAGCATCTGTTTGAGGGTCGTGGCCTGGTTCCAGCCGACGTTCACCGCGCCCACTTCCACCTCAGGCTTTTCGATGGCCTGCACCAGCAAATCCACCAAATCTTCGACGTAGACAAAATCCCGAGTCTGCTCGCCGTCGCCGAACACGGTGATCGGCAGGCCTTTCTGCACCCGTTCGCTGAAAATGCTGATGACCCCGGAATACGGCGAGGATGGATCCTGGCGCGGGCCATAGATGTTGAAGAAGCGGAACACCACCGGTTCCAGGTCGTGCTGGCGGCGATAGAAGTCGAAGTAGAACTCGCTGGCCAGCTTGTCCGAGGCATACGGCGTGAGTGGGGCCTTCGGGGTTTCTTCGTCGATGGACTCGCCTTCGCCGTTGTTGCCGTAGACCGCTGCGCTGGAGGCGAACAGCACCCGTTTCACACCGCTCTGGCGCATGGCTTCGCAGACATTCAGGGTGCCGATGAAATTGCTCTGGTGGGTGCGTACGGGGTCGTCCACCGAAGCTTGCACCGAGGCCACCGCCGCCAGGTGCGCCACGGCGCTGCAACCGGCCATGGCCCGGGCCACCAGGGCGGCATCGGCGACGTCGCCTTCGATCAGTTCGAGCGCCGGGTTGTCCAGCGGCAGATTGCTGCGCTTGCCGGTGGACAGGTCATCGAGGATGCGCACCGAATGTCCCTTGGCGAGCAAGGCGTCGGTCAGGTGCGAACCAATGAAACCCGCGCCGCCGGTAATTAAAACAGGGCCTTCAGCCATGGCGATAAAACCTATCCAGTAAGCCCGGGAGTGCCGCGCGCCAGGCGCGGGGCTTGATCCCGAAAGTGTGTAGAATTTTCTTGCAGGCCAGCACCGCGTGCTGCGGTTCTTCCGCGGCGTCCGGCCGTGCGGCGTGGGCCTGGGGGGTGGGCGACTCGATGGCCAGCGGATGCAGGGCGCGGGCTTCGGTGAGGATCGCCTGGCCCAACGCCAGCGGCGTAGTCGCCTCGTGGCCGGCGTAATGATAGGTGCCCCACAGCGGCGCCGCGCAATCGAGTTGCTTGAGCACCGAGATGATCACGCGCGCGGCATCGTCCACCGGCGTCGGATTACCGCGGCGGTCGTCGGCCAGCAACAGCTCGTCGGGCTGTTCGGCCCGGGCCAGGAAACGCCCGAGGATGCCATCGGCGCTGTCGTCCAGCAGCCAGCCAAACCGCAGCAACACGTGTTGCGGACAGGTGGCGCGCACGCTTTGTTCGATCCGCCACAGCGCCTGGCCACGCACGCCCAGGGGCACGGGTTCGTCCTTCTCGCTGTAGGCCGTGGCGCGGGAACCGTCGAACACGCGATAGCTCGACGGTTGCAGCAAGACGATGTTGTGATGCTGGCACAGCCCGGCCAGGCGCTCGACAGCGCGCTCCTGGCTGGCCAGGCGCTGCTCGCTGACGGCCTCGGCCTGGAACCAGTCGAAGTAGTACGCCAGGTTGATCAAGGCGTCCGGGCGGGTGTCGTCGAGCAGTTGCGTCAGGCTCGCGGCATCCCAACCGTCTTCGGGCGGGCGGGGGGCAAGAAAACCGATGTCTTCTTCTGCACCGAGGCGAATCAGCGCCTGCCCAAGGGCATTTCCGCCGCCCAGTAACATAAGGCGCATTCGCATAAAGTCAGCAGGCCCAGTCTATTGGCACAAGAATTTGGTCGATAACGCCCGCGGGCGTTGTCGGAATCGTTGCATTTTGCGGGTTTAGTGCGCAACCGTCATCCGCAATGTGCAGATCCTCGATTTGTACTGTTCTTTAGGGGCCCCTTCGCGAGCAAGCCCGCTCCCACATTTGGAATGCATTCCCCTGTGGGAGCGGGCTTGCTCGCGAAGGGGCCGGAACAGACG
>NZ_MUOA01000122.1:0-9018 GCF_002001065.1 Pseudomonas sp. A25(2017)
TTTGAACACTTGAAGGGTTCACCCAGAGGCGCAGGCTTGTTCCTATCGTCGGTCTAGGCCAGATGCATTCTTTATCGGCGCTTGGGTGAAAGGAGGAGGGGTGAAATCTCCCACGGTCTGTACTGCGGCTAACAGTCAGAATCGAGCTTTGTCCCTCCTCCTCCCTTCAAGTCCTACCATACAAGCGAGCTTGCTCGCGATGGCGGTAGATCAGTCGCCAGTAAGCCTGCCGTCTAGCGTTGTTTCAAGCGGTCAATCACCACCGCCAGCAGCAGGATCGAGCCGCGGATGACGTATTGGTAGAAGGTGTCGATGTTCTTCAGGTTCATCGCGTTTTCGATGATCGCCAAAATCAGCACGCCGGCGATGACGTGGCGGATCATGCCGATACCACCGCTCAACGACACCCCACCCAGCACGCAAGCCGAGATCACGGTCAGTTCGAAGCCTTGGCCGATCATCGGTTGGCCGGAGGTCATGCGCGATGCCAGGATCACCCCAGCCAGGGCGCCGATCACGCCATGCACGGCGAAGATGATGATCTTGGTGCGATCAACGTTCACCCCCGCCAACAACGCCGCTTCCTGGTTGCCACCGATGGCCATGGTGTTGCGCCCGTAGGTGGTGTAATTCAGCAGCCAACCGAAAAACAGGAAGCAGGCGATGGTGATCAGGATCGGCACCGGTACGCCGAACAATTGGCCATTGCCGAACACGAAGAACGATTCCTGCGACACACCCACCGCTTTGCCGTTGGCAAAGATGTAGGCCAGGCCGCGGACGATCTGCATCGTTGCCAGGGTAGTGATCAACGCGTTGACCCGCAGCTTGGCGATGACGATGCCGTTGATCAGGCCAACGATCAGCCCCATCACCAGCGCCGCGCTGACGCCGAGGAATACGCTGTTGGTGTCGCGCATCACCACCGCCGCGACCACGCCGGCACAGGCAATCACCGAACCGACCGACAAGTCGAAGTGCCCGGACGCCAGGCAATACAACATGGTGCAGGCCGCGATGCCGGTGGTGGAAATCGCCAGGCCCAGGCCGCGCATGTTCAACGGCGACAGGAAGTTGTCGATCATCAGGGTGCAGAGCACGAAGATGCCGACGGCCGCCAGCAGCATGACCCAGTCATCCAGGAAACGGCGCAGGTCCAGGGGTTTGCGTGCCGTTGGCAGTGCATTGTTTTGAATGGTCATGATTTACCTCTCAGTTCGCCGCGTCGGCAACGCGTTGGCGCGGCAGCGCCAGTTGCAGCAGGTTGGATTCGTTGGCCTGGTCACGCGACAGCTCGCCGCGCATGGCCCCTTCGCAGAGCACCAGGATTCGGTCGGAAATGCCCATCACTTCCATCAGGTCGCTGGACACCACAATTACCGCGATGCCGTCGGCCGCCAGGTTGTGGATGATCTGGTAGATCTCCGCCTTGGCGCCGATGTCGATGCCGCGAGTGGGCTCGTCCAGCAGCAGGACTTTCATCGGCATCGACAGCCAGCGACCAAGAATCGCCTTCTGCTGGTTGCCGCCGGACAGGTACATGATTTTCTGGCTGGCCGCCGGGGTCTTCACTTTCAGCGACTTGATCTGCTTGTCGGCATTGCCCCGCTCCCAGTCGCCACGCAACAGGCAGCCGAGCGTGGAATGAGACGAGCGCGCACTGATGTTGATGTTCTCGCCCACGCTGCCCAACGGAATGATGCCTTCCTTCTTGCGATCCTCCGGGCAGAGCAGCACGCCCGCGGCGATGGCATCCCTTGGTGAACGCAATTTCAGTTCCTTGCCGTGCAAGACCAGGCTGCCCTCGCGCTGACGCTCCAGGCCACTGAGCAAGCGAAAAAGCTCGGTACGACCGGCGCCGACCAGCCCGAACAAGCCGAGGATCTCGCCCTTGTGCACCTGGAAACTCACCGGTTCGCGCAAGCCCGGCCCCAACAGGCCCTTCACTTGCAGCGCCACATCGCCGCGCTCCCGAGGACGGTAGTCATAGATGTCCTGGATATCGCGACCGACCATGCACGTGACGAGTTGATCATGGGTCAACTCGCTCATGTTCTCGAAGGTCCGCACGTAACGACCGTCCTTGAAGACCGTCACCGCGTTACAGATACGGAACACCTCCTCCATGCGGTGACTGACGTACAGCACCACTTTGCCCTCGTCCCGCAGGCGGGCGATGATCGCCATCAAACGGTCGATTTCACGGGCCGACAGGCTACTGGTGGGTTCGTCGAAAGCAATGACGTGGGCACCACGGGACAAGGCCTTGGCGATTTCCACCAATTGGCGCTGGCCGAGGGACAGGCGACCGACTTTTTCCTGCGGGTCGATTTCGTCGGCCAGGCCCTTGAGCAGCATCAGCGCCTGCTGGCGCAACACGCCCCGATTGACCAGGCCGAAACGCGCCGGCAAATGGCCGAGAAACAGGTTTTCAGCGACGGTCATTTCCGGCACCAGGTGCAGCTCCTGATGAATCACCGCCACACCGCTGGCGATGCTGTCGGCAGTGCCCTTGAACGCCATCGTCTGCTCGCCGATCTGCAAGTCGCCGCTGCTCGGGATGTAGGCACCGCCCAGAATCTTGAGCAGCGTGGACTTGCCGGCGCCGTTTTCACCCATCAAGGCATGGACCTGCCCCGGATGGGCAACGAAACTGATATTGGCCAGCGCCTGCACGCCGGGAAAGGACTTGCCGATCCCGTTGAATCGCAAGCTGCCGCCGATGTTGTGTTGCCGTGTCGCTGTTTGCGCTTGCATAACCACCTCGAACTTACAGAGATCAAGCGACCCCGCCACTCAAGTGACCAGGGCCGCTTTTGAATCAACCGGCCGTCAGTTCCACAGGCCGATCTTTTCCAGCTCTTGCTTGAAGTTCTCCCGGGTGATCAGCGTCACCTCGTCCATGGCGGTGTACTTCGGCGGCTCCTTGCCGGTGGTGATCCACTCGTACATCATCGCGGCGGTGTTGTAGCCTTCGAGGTGCGGGCTAGGCAGCATCGAACCGAAGAAGCCGCTGTTGGGTTTTTTCAACTCACCGATGGCGTCAGTGCCGTTGATACCGATGCCGATCACATTGGCCGCCTTGAACCCGGCGGCTTCGGTGGCGCGCACGCCGCCCAGCACGGTGTTGTCGTTCATGCCGCCGATGATCAGGTTTTTCGCGGCGCTTGGCAGTTTCACCAGGGCCGAGTTAGTGGAGTCCATGCTGCCGGGTACGTCGAGGGTTTTCAGGGCGGCTGTGAGGATGTGATCTTTCGGCATACCGGCATCTTCAAGAGACTTTATCGAACCGTCGGTGCGCTTCTTGCCAGTGTCCAATTCGTTGTAGGTGTTGATCACCGCGTAGGTGTCCTTCCAATCCCAGCCGCGTTTTTTCGCTTCAGCGGCCATGGCGGCGCCCTGCTTCTGGCCCACCTCGAACGCGGCCATGCCCAGGTACGGCACGTCTTCCATGAACTTGCCGCTGGCGTCGACGAAACGGTCGTCCACGGCAATCACCTTGAGATCGTTGAGCTTGGCCTTGGCCATGATGGCCGGGCCGAGGGACACGTCCGGCGGGCAGATCACGAAGCCCTTGGCCCCGTTGGCGGCCAGGCTGTCGATGGCCGAGAGGGTTTTCTCGCCGTCGGGCACGGCGATCTTGATCAACTGGAAGCCTTTATCCTTGGCCGCCTTCTCGGCAAACGCCCATTCGGTCTGGAACCAAGGCTCCTCGGCCTGCTTGACCAGGAAACCAATTTTTACCGCATCGGCCGCCAGCAAGTGACTGCTGAGACTGACCGCGGTAACCGCCAGGGCGGCGCGACACAGGGAACGGATCCCACGACGATGTTTCATAGTTGACTCCTTGTTTTTTTTATTGAAAGCCAAACGTCCAGGGTTCTGCTCCACCGTCGGTGGAAATGCGCAGGCTGGGCGGTTACATCAAGTTGCTACACAGCATAGGCCTGAATAGTCATATCGTATGATGATTGGATTACAGGCGAAGTTTCCCACTGCAATCCAAGAATATTCAGTCGTGGTACATGACCGAACGCCCCCCATCGATGGTGATACATGAGGCATTGATAAACGGTGCTTCGTCACTGGCCAGGAACACGGCCGTCATTGCCACTTCGATCGGTTGCCCGACGCGCCGTGGCGGGTGCAGATCCAGCGCACGCTGGCGTTCGGCATGGGGATCGGCAAAGCCGTTCCAGTAGTCGACGTTCAGTTGGGTTTCGATATAACCCGGGGCGATGGCGTTGACGCGTACCCCTTTTGGCGCGTATTCGATGCCCAGGGCGCGAGTCAGGCCGAGCAGGCCATGCTTGGCCACCGGGTAAGGGAAACAGCCGGGAATGATGTGGGACGAATGGACCGAGGCAATGTTGATAATGCTGCCCACGCCCTGCTCGATCATCTGTGGCAACACGGCCTTGCAACCGTACCAGGCGCCGTCCAGATCGATGGCGAAGCAGCGACGCCAGTCCTCTTCGGTCATTTCCAGCGGGTCACGGAAGACATTGACGCCAGCGCAGTTGACCAACACATCGATGCGACCGTGCAGCTCGACGGCACGCCGGGCCATGGCCTGCAAGTCCTGCTGCTTCGACACATCGACCTGCAGCGCTTGCACGTCGGCCCCGCGTTCACGCCAGTGGGCGGCCACCGCCTCGACCTTCTGCGCCTGGATATCACTGATCACCAACCGGGCCTGTTGCGACGCGAACGCCGCGACGATGGCCTCGCCAATGCCCTGGGCGGCACCGGTCAACAGCACGACCTTGTCTTTCAGGCGCTCGCCCTTCGGTGGCTCCGGCACGGGTGGCAAGACCAAGGGCTCAGCCATGGTTCAAGCCTCCTGCGCGCGGGCACGAGAAAAACCGGGCATCCACGGATGACCGGCGCAAAGGCGCTTGAAAGAACAGTGGCCGGCGTACGCCGCCGGGGCGTACGGGGAAAGATCGTTGCATCACTTCACCTGTTTTGTTTTTTTAGTGTGAGTGCGTATTGCCGATGGAGCCGACTATAAACCCGGCCGCCAAATAATCTCAATATATATATTTACATCCCATATTTTGGGATTCAGCCTGCAAACCTTGTACACGCCACGCCAGGCACGTCGACACGCATCGACAGCACGGCACCGTCCAGCGGATGACCCAATGGGCTCGCCGCGCTGGTGATGTACAACGTCTTGAGGTCTTCGCCGCCGAACACACAACTGGTCGGGCGGCTGACGGGCAGTTCGATCACCCGATCGACCTGCCCGTCCGGATTCAGCCGCAACAAGCAACTGCCGTCCCAGCGGGCGTTCCAGATATAGCCCCGGGCATCCATCGCCGAACCATCCGGGCCGCCACGCGGGTGCGGGCCGAACCAGACCTCGGCAGGCGCCAGGTTGCCTTCCGGGTAGATAAAGTGCCGATACAACGTGCCATCCAGGCTGTCGCCGAAATACACCGTGGTGCCATCGGGGCTCCAGAGCAACGTGTTCGGAATACCCAGCCCGCGCAACAAGGGCATGACCCGGCCATCACCGGCGACGCGAAACAGCCCGCCGGAGCGCCGCTCGATCGGCAAGTCCTCGCCTTCGTCACCGATGTTGTTCTGCATGGTGCCGAGCCAGAGTTGACCCAGGGCGTCGCAACGGGCCTCGTTGGGACGATTGCCTGGCTGGGGATCGGCCATGCACAGCAGCGTCAGGCGCGGTTCCAGGCCCGGAGAATCGAGATCAAGGCGGTAGACCCCACTGCTCAGGGTCACCAAGGCGTCGCCACTCTGGGTCGGAATGAAAGCGGAGACATGCTCGGGCATCTGCCAGATCTGTACGTTGGCGCCAATCAACCGCAGTGCCTGCTTGCCGGCGATATCGACCCAATACAACGCCTGGGTCGGCTCGTCCCAGAAGGGCCCCTCGCCCAACTTCGCCCGGTGTTCCGTCACAGCCGTCCACTTCATTGAAATCTCCCGTTCCCGGCTTGCCCGGCAGCGTCTGTTCGACCGGCCATGACATTGGGGTAAAAGCGTTTGATGGCCAGGTCAGCGTTATCGATCAGGGTCATGCAGGCCCAGACGCCCCGCGCCGCGTCACGGGCGGCGATGGCGTCGGCGATGTCCTTGTGGATGGGCAAGGTGCGGCGCAGCTCATCCGGGTCGGCCGCCGACACCTCGAACGACACCGCCAGCAGCGCCCCCAGGGCCGGAACCATTTGCTCGATGAACTGATTATGGCTGGCAGCGAGGATGCACTCATGGAAAAACTGGTCGGCACGGTTGTAATCGGCGCCGCTGTCCACAGCTCGCTCCAGTGCATGGTAGGCCAGGCGGATCGCCTGCACCTGATCGGCCGTGGCCCGCTCGCAGGCCCAGCGCACCGCCATCGGCTCGATGGTGCGACGCAGGTCCAGCAAGTCGTCGACAAAGTTTTCCGGCAGGCCGCTGCGTGACAGCCAGCCCACCACTTGAGGGTCGAACAGGTTCCAGCGCCGCACCGGCAACACCCGCGTGCCGACTTTCGGCCCGACTTCCAGCATGCCTTTGGCCACCAGGGTCTTGATCGCCTCGCGAATCACCGTGCGACTGACGCCCAGTTGCTCGCCCAAGTCTGCTTCGACCTTGATGGTTTGCCCAGGCTTGACCTGGCCGGCGGCTATCCAGCCCCCCAGCCAATCGACGGTCGATGCATGAAAACTGCTGGACATGAAAACCCCGCGGACCACTCTTATTGGAGACCCACGCTAATCATCATACGATTGGGTGTCAATTTGAATTTTGCATACCCCTGTGGGAGCGAGCTTGCTCGCGATAGCAGTCGTCCAGCCGACACAGATGTTGGATCAACCATCACTCCCGCAAGGGGTCAGGGCTCCAGGCCGATAGGGAAAAACTCGCCGCCGCTCCACACGCCCAACCAGCGCTGTCCGTCGATCTCGCGGCTGACCGCCAGTTCCACCAGTTGGTAGAACACATTGCGATGGATCAGTGCTTCGAGATTGCTGCGCACATGCACGTAGGGCGCGGGTTCCTGGGTCTGGGGATCGATCACCACCCGCAGCGGATGCTCGGCACCGGCCTCAGTGGTTTCCTCGACATTGGTGGTGAAGCGCAACAACTGCCCTTCCCCCTGCCCTTCGACCTCAAGGGTCACGACCACGAACGGCGCGTCATCGACCTTGATGCCGACTTTTTCCACAGGGGTAATCAGGAAGTAATCATCGCCGTCGCGGCGGATGATGGTGGAGAACAGCTTGACCATCGGCTTGCGCCCGATGGGCGTGCCCAGGTAATACCAGGTGCCGTCCCGGGCGATGCGCATGTCGATGTCGCCGCAGAAGTCGGGGTTCCACAAGTGGACCGGCGGCAGGCCTTTGGTCTTGGGGATCTGCCCCAGCAAGTCATTGGCTTTTTGCGGTCCGCTCATGGTGACTCCTTACATTTATTCGTTGCTCATCCCCAGCAGGCTGCGGGCATATTCACGCAAAGGCGGGGCGATGAGGTCTTGTGGCTGCTTGTCGTGCAACGTCAGTAAACCGCCACGACTCTTGATCCGTGCAGTATCAATCAAATACTGGGTGCTGGTCTCGATCAACATGATTTGAATCACGCTGGTATCGACGCCCAGACGATCCACGGCTTCTTCATCCTGCCATTCGTCAGTGTTGCCAATGCGGTTGTCGGCCTTGGCGAAGCGGGTGTACAGCAAATAATGGGCGCCGGCGGAACGGGCTTCGCCCATGGCCTGGTCGAGGCCTTCGGGAACACGGGCGCGACGGACCATGGGGAAATATTCGATGAAGCCATTGAAGGCTTCCTCGGCCACGACGTTGGGACGCGGATAGGCACTGCCTGGCGGAGCAAAGGCGCCCTGGGCAATGTAGATGAACGAGTCTGGCTGAATACGCAGGTTGTTCACACGACGGCTGTCGCTATGGTCCAGCAGGCCAGCGTCGCTCATGTGGTAACGAACACCCTCTCCCATGTCGCTGACATTCATGCAGCCACCAAGCGCCAAAACGGCCAGCAGCAAAACCAGGCTACGCATCCTACCCTCCAAAAACCGGTGTCGGAAAACCGGCGAATGGTCGTGGGATGCAGCTTTTGCGCCAGCTCATCGAGATGGGGGGCAGATGTATCCAAGTGAATGGAAAATTGCTATCGCGGGCAAGCCTTGCTCCCACATGGTAAGCGTCGTACTTGTGGGAGCAAGGCTTGCCCGCGATAGCAATAGATCAGCCGCCGATGATTTTCATGATGGTCGCGCCGCCGGAGAATGCCACTTCCTGCTTGTCCCCCAACGCCTTGACCAGCAAGCGCTGAAGCGCCGGCAAGGCCTGGTGACGGGGCTTGTCCAGCAGGTCGCCGACGAAGTGACGGTTACTCGACGACAGGCAGCCGTGCAGCCAGCCCGTGGAAGACAACCGCAGGCGCGAACAGGTACGGCAAAACGGCACGCTTTCGTTGGCGATCACGCCAAAGTGACCCAGCCCCGGTATCTCATAGCGCACCGCCGTGGCATCCACCGGGGCGTCGGCTTGCAGGTATTCGTATTGATCGCCAATCAGGCTCAGCAACTGTTGAAGGCTGACGAACTGCTGCAAAAATGCGTTGGAATCGCTGGCCAGATGGCCCATGCGCATCAACTCGATGAAACGCAACTCATAGCCACGTTCCAGGCAGTATTCGAGCAAAGGCATCACCTGGTCCAGGTTCTGCCCGCGCAACGGCACCATGTTGACCTTGATCTTCATCCCGGTGGCCCGGGCCTGCTCCATACCATCAAGCACGGTCGCCAGATCGCCGCCACGGGCGATACTGCGAAACGCGGCAGGGTCCAGGGTGTCGAGGGAAACATTGATACGACGGATACCGGCGTCTACCAGCAACGGCAGTTTTTTCGCCAGCAACTGGCCATTGGTGGTCAGGCTGATGTCCTCCAGCCCCATCTGCCCCACCGCCGTCATGAAACGCTCGAGCTTGGGGCTGACCAACGGTTCGCCGCCAGTGATGCGCAGCCGCTCGATGCCGGCGGCCTCG
>NZ_MUOA01000031.1:0-8310 GCF_002001065.1 Pseudomonas sp. A25(2017)
GCCCTATCGCGAGCAGGCTCGCTCCCACAGGTATTTTTCAGTGTTTGGGCTATTGGTGTCAGGGCATGCATCTGCGCCGGCTTTTGTGGCGAGGGAGCTTGCTCCCGCTGGGCTGCGAAGCAGCCCCAACCTGGTCACCCCCAATCAACCTGACCCACCGCGCTGCATGGTTTTGGGTCTGCTGCGCAGCCCAGCGGGAGCAAGCTCCCTCGCCACGGGGTTTGTGGTGGCTGGGGCATTTAAGGACATCAGCAGCAGTAAGCGTGCTTGTTCCACTGACCGAGCACATGACCCTGTGGGAGCGAGCCTGCTCGCGATAGGGCCAGATCAGGCAACATCGATGTTGGCTGGTCTACCGCTATCGCGAGCAGGCTCGCTCCCACAGGTATTTTTCAGTGTTTGGGCTATTGGTGTCAGGGCATACACCTCCCGCTGGCTTTTGTGGCGAGGGAGCTTGCTCCCGCTTGGGTGCGAAGCAGCCACAAAAACAGGGCTGCTTCGCAGCCCAGCGGGGATAAATCCCCTCGCCACAGGGATCACTCGTGCCTAGACCACCGACGACAACACAAACGACGTCACGGTGTTCTCCACCCCCGGCAACGCCGAGATCTCTTTCCACACCTTGTGCACCCGCTCCGGGTTCGCCGCGCCGACTCGCAGCATCAAATCAAATTCGCCGCTCATCACATCGCACTGCAGCACTTCGGGCATGGCCTGCAACGCCTTCAACACCTCGGCGCCGCGCATGCGGTCGTAGCGGTAGACGAAGATCACTGCGTTGATGTTCGACGACGCGTGCGCGCCCTCCCCGGTGCGCACCGTGTAGCCCTGGATCGCGCCGTCGCGTTCGAGGCGTTCGATGCGTTGGCGTACGGCGTTGCGCGAGAGGTTGACCTTGGCTGCCAGTTCGGCGTGGGCGGCGCGGGCGTTGAGGCGCAGTTCGGCGATGATGCGTTCGTCGAGGGGGTCGAGCATTCGCTTCATGGGGCCTCCGGTTTATAGGGCGCCGAGCAGTTGATGGAGGGCACCGAGATCGTCCGGCTGGATGCGATGAATCTGCGCCGGGCCATGCTCAGACATCGTACGCTGTGGCGCCGCAATGTGGATCCCCAACTCATCGAGCAATGCCGCCGATTTAATAGGTGAGATCTCGCCTAGGGTCACCATCGGCGCCACCAGGCTGCGCCGGTACAAGCGCGCCGCGAGCACACCGGTGGCGGTGTGTGGGTCGATGACGTAACCAGTGTCGCGATGCAGCGACGTGATTTCCTCCAGCGTCTGTTCATCGCTGACCGCGTACGAGTCGATGATCATCCGCGCCTGTAACCAGAACTCGTTGGCGATGGTCATTTCACCCTGGGTTTCGAAGGTGTGCATCAGCGCGCTCACGGCCTGGTCGTCGTGCCCATAGAGCTCCCAGAGAAACCGTTCCAGGTTGGAAAAAATCGACAAATCCATGGCCGGCGACAGGGTCTTGCTGGCGCGCAATCGCGAGTAGTGGTTCTTCAAAAAGAACTGATGCAGCGCGTCATTCTGGTTGGTGGCGACGATCATCTGCGTGATCGGCAAGCCCATCTTCTGCGCGATGTAGCCGGCATAGACTTCGGCAAAACTCGCCGCCGGCACGCTGAAACCAATGGGCCGCTGACCGCCGCCCAGTTGCAGCACGGCGTGGAAATAAAACACCAACTGCGCCATGACGCTGACCCAGTTGCTGGAATTGAAACTGATCGCCTCATGCTGGCGGAACAGTTGGGTGACCAAGGTCTGGCATTCATCGAAACTGCCATCGACGGCCACTTGATGAATCCGCGGATGTGCCGTCGCCTGCAGGTCTTGAAGCTGGTCTTGCGGTACGCCGGCCTCGGGATAAATCACCACCACGTCGGTCTCGTCGCAGTGCTTGAAGGCCTCGATGGCGGCCAGGCCGGTGTCGCCGTTGGTGACGCCGATCACCACGGCGCGACGCCCGCGTTTACGCAGGAAGTACTGCACCAGTCGCGCCTGCAATTGCGCGGCAAAATCCTTCGAGGACCGGGTCGGGCCGTGGAACAATTCCAGGACCCATTCATTGCGATCCACCTGATGCAACGGCGCCAGCGAGCGATGGCTGAACTGGCTGCCGGCCTCCTTGAGCACCCGCTTGAAATCGGCCTCGGGGATCGCCTCGCCCACGAACGGACGCATCACTCGATAGGCCAGTTCGTCGTAGGACAAGGTCGACCAATTGGCGATGTCCTGGGGTTCGAAGTGCGGCAATGTGACGGGGACAAACAGGCCGCCATCCTCGGCGATGGCCGACAGCACGACTTTTTCGAAATCGACCTGCACGGCGGAATTTCGGGTACTCACATAGCGCATGGTCAACTCCGTAAAACAGTTCATTTAAAGCGATGCGCCTGCTCCACCAGCCAGGTGGAAAACCGCGCCGCGTCCGGGTGCTGCTCGGCCCCGGAACTGCGCACCAGGTAAAACGATTCGCTGGCTTCGATGCGCTGGGCGAAGGGCTCGACCAGGCGTCCGTCGCCAAGCATGTCACTCACCATCGACGAGCGCGCCAGGGCGATGCCCTGCCCCAGTTCAGCCATGCGCAAGGTGCAGACCAGCGTGTCGAATTGCATGCCGGTCGAGGAATCCACCGAGTCGACACCGACCATTTTCAGCCAGTAGCCCCAGCCCTCTTCGTAGCCCAGCACATGCAGCAACGGATGCTTGGCCACATCCGCCGGCACTTTCAGCGTCGCCATCAAGGCGGGCGAGCACACCGGGAACAAGGTGTCCCAGGTCAGCCGCTGGGACACCAGGCCGGGCCATTGACCGTGGCCCCAGCGAACTTCCATGTCGTCTTCGCCATCGAGTTCCTTGACCCAGATGTTGCTGATGTAGCGGATGTCGACGTGCGGGTGCGCCTGGCGAAAATCCACCAGTTTCGGCGCCAGCCAGTGCACGAAAAACGCCAGGCTGCCGCGCACCTTGATTGGCCGGCGTTTGTGCTGGCCAAAGATTTCGTTGGTGCCCACCGCCAGTCGTGTGATTGCGTCCTGCACCACCGGCAGGTACGCCTGGCCTTCTTCGGTCAGGCCCAGGCCCCGGGGCAAGCGCTTGAACAGCGCCACCCCCAAGTGACTTTCCAATTGGCGGATCTGCTGGCTGACCGCGCCCTGGGTCAAAAACAGTTCGTCGGCGGCGTGGGTGAAGTTCAGGCAGCGGGCCGACACTTCAAACGCCCGCAGCCAGTTCAACGGGGGCAACGTTTTTTGCTTCATGGTCTTACCTCGTTAACCCCCACGCACCGGGCACGTTTGCCCGCCCCGTCGACGCGCCTTAGAACGCGTCGGACGGTTGTGCCACGAGGGCAACCGACAAGCGTCGCTCGCGGCTTTTGCGGGTAATGTAATACACGAAGTAACACCAGGCGATGAACGGCAAGCCGAAGTACAGCGCCACCCGTTGTTCAGGGTCGAAGGCGATCCCGACGCACGCCAGGCTGCAGCACACCAGCGCCCCCAACGGCACCCACGGATAACCGCGAACACGGAACTTGAGATTGCGAATGTCGCCGCCGTTGGCCACATAGTGACGACGGAAAGCGATCTGGCTCGCAGCGATGCTCATCCACACCACCACCACGGCCAGACCGGAAATCGACACCAGCGCCAGGTAGATGGTGTCGGCGGCAAACACGCTGCTGAGCAACGAGGCGGCGCCGCCGGCCATGCTGACGATGATCGCGTTGAGCGGCGTGCCCATGCGGGTCAGGGCCGAGAACTGCTTGGGCAGGTGGCCTTGGTCGCTGAGGGTCCAGAGCATCCGCGAGGCGGCGTACAAGCCGGAGTTGGCCGCCGACAACAGGGCGGTGATGATCACGAAGTTCATGATGTCGGCGGAGTACGGAATGCCGATGTAGGTGAACACCGTGACGAACGGACTCTCGACCAGACCGGCTTGCTCGCGGGGCAACAGCGTCGCGAGGACAAAAATGGTCCCGACGAAAAACACCGCCAGGCGCAGCACCGTGGTGCGGATGGCGCGTGGCACATTGCGTTGCGGGTCTTTGGTTTCACCGGCGGCGATGCCGATCAGTTCGGTGCCGGAAAACGCAAAGGACACCGCCAGCAGCGTCATCACGATGGGCATGAAGCCGGTAGGAAACAGTCCTTCGCGGGTGAAGTTGCTCAAGCCGATGCTGTGGGCCTGGTCGATGTTCAGCAGGCCGAGAATCGCGCCACCGCCAATCAGCAGGAACACCACCACGGTCAGCACTTTGATCAACGACAACCAGAACTCGGTCTCGGCGAACAACCGCACCGAAATCACGTTGGTGAGGAACACCACGCCGGCGAACAGCGCGCTCCAGATCCACACCGGCGTGTCGGGAAACCATCGAGTCATGAGGATGCCGGCGGCGGTGAATTCGGAACCGATGGCCACCGTCCACGTCAGCCAATACAACCAGGCCACGGTGTAACCGGTGCCCGGCCCGAGAAAGCGCGTGGCGTAGGTGCTGAACGAACCGGTTTCCGGCATCTGCACCGCCAGCTCACCGAGGCACATCATCACCATGTAGACCATGAGCGCGCCAATGATGTAGGCGATTACCGCGCCCATGGGGCCGGCCTGGTTAACGGTGTAGCCGGAGGTCAGGAACAGCCCGGTACCGATCACGCCGCCCAAGGCCAGCATGACGATATGGCGCGTCTGCATTTCCTGCTTGAAGCCGGCCCGCGTACTCGTTTGTTGTTCTGTTATGGACATGGTTGTTCTCATGAAATGTCAGGGCGCGCATCTACGTCTACGCGAGTCAGACAAGCGCCGCTGAGCTTTTATTATTATTCCTATTCATGAACGCCCCATTCACAGCCTTGTTATGGGGTACCAACTTTCAAACTTCAGCTTGCGGTTTCGGTGTGGACTTCATTGAGTTGCGGATTGAGGGTCTTTTTGACGAAGGCGAAGGCCTGTTTCAAATCGTCCAATAGATCGTCCGTGTCTTCGATGCCCACCGAAACCCGCACCAGGCCTTCGGAGATACCCAGGGCCAAGCGTTCTTCCAAGGTGTTCTCGACATGGCTGGTGGTGCGGGCCGGGCCGTAGATGGTTTCCACCGCGCCCAGGTTGCCCGCGCAATGGGCGAAGCGCAGGCGCGGCAACAGCAGCTTGACCGTGTCCATGCCACCGACCAGGACAAAACTGACGATGGCGCCGAAGCCGGACATCTGCGCGCAAGCCACGGCGTGGTTCGGGTGGCTCGGCAAGCCGGGATAATTCACCGCCTCCACCAGCGGTTCGGTGCAGAGGAATTCGGCCAGGGCCCGGGCGCTGTGTTGTTGCTGGCGCATGCGCAGCGCCAGGGTCTTCATGCCTCGGATGATCAGGTAGGCCGAGAACGGGTCGAGGCTCGCGCCGTTGATTTCCCGGTAATGCCGCACCTGGGCCATCAAGGCTTCGCTGCCGCACACCAGGCCACCGAGCACGTCGCCATGGCCGCTGAGAAACTTGGTCGCGCTATGAATCACCACATCCACCCCCAAGGCCAGCGGGCTCTGGTTCAGCGGCGTGGCGAAGGTGTTATCGGCCACGACCACGGCGCCAACACGCTTGGCCGCTGCCACCAGGCGCGGGATGTCGAGGATTTTCAGGGTCGGGTTGGTGGGGGTTTCCAGGTACAGCACCTGGCAACCCTTGGCGATTTCACGCTCGAGGTCGTCGTGATCGAAGGTCTCGCACAAGGTCACCGCCACGCCGGTGCGCGGCAGAAACTCTTCGAAAATCTTGTTGGTGCCGCCGTAACTGTCCTTGGTCGACACCACGCGATCGCCATGGGCCAGGAAGGTGTAGAGCACGCTGCTGATCGCCGCCATGCCACTGCTGAAGGCCACGGCGGACTCGGCCATTTCCAACTCGCGAATCTTGGCTTCGAGGGTCTCGACGGTCGGGTTGCTCATGCGGCTGTAGATAAAACCGGGGGCCTTGCCCAGCGCAACGTCGTACCAGACGTCGATGTCGTCGTAACCGTACGCGGCGCTGGCCACGATGGGAGTTTGCGTGGCGTTGTAGGGGTGCCTGACTTGCTCCCCACCCCAAACCGCCCGGGTTCCCGCGCCGGCATTATCGAGCCCTGTGCTGTCAGGTTTATTGTTCATTTGAGGCTACTCACACTGAGGGGGTGGACGTTGAGCCATCCACCGGATCTGAGGGCCAATATAGGGAAAAGCCGCGCGCCCGAGAAACGATGTTATCGGTGCCAAAGGGGTGGTTTTTTTAATGGCTGTATGAAGGTCTGGGATGACCTGCGGACACAAAAACCTGTGGGAGCGGGCTTGCTCGCGAAAGCGGTGGGTCAGTCACTGAGGGGTTGAATGTGCAATCGCTTTCGCGAGCAAGCCCGCTCCCACACTGGAATTGTGGTGACGTCGGGAATGCGTGAGCGCCAGTCCTACAGGCGACCGTTGACTTAAAGGCTGTGTGAATCATCGTGGCGAGGGAGCTTGCTCCCGCTCGGCTGCGCCGTAGGAGCTGCCGAGCGAAGCGAGGCTGCGATCTTTCCAAAGCCAGTTGAGTATCAAGCGAAAGATCAAGATCAAAAGATCGCAGCCTTCGGCAGCTCCTACCGCAACCCAGCGGGAGCAAGCTCCCTCGCCACAGGTTATCGATCGTTCCCACGCTCCTGCGTGGGAATGACGCCAGGGACGCTCCGCGTTCCGCTTCTGGATGTGACGCAGAGCGTCACGGGATGCATTCCCACGCGGGAGCGTGGGAACGATCAAGGACCAGCGTTAAACGATTGCAACCACCGCCGATGGTATTCAACCTGCTCTGTAATATCGTTGGTTAAATCCTTATCTTCATAATCAAAAATATTGACTGTGTCACTTTCATCCGCCGTCTCTCCCCAACGGACTTCATAAGCAACTACACCGCCAGCCATTTGCGAAGACATTCGCGAGGGATGCACATTGATTTTGGCTCCCTTGCATAAAAAACTCACATCCGAAAAATCTTTCCTAACCTTCCCTAGGCACAAATACAAATCCGCCGCTGTGCAACTTCTTTCTATTCCATCTGGCATCGTTACGGTCATTTCTATATTTTTTCGACCACATTTAAAGATCGCCTTATTAATGACACCATCAATTTCAATTGCCACCTCTCTAGAAGTCATATCATCACCTGTCAAAATTGGATATTGAGTGCCCTACAGAACCCATGCACTCCTGCGTGGGAATGTCGCCAAGGACGCTCCGCGTTCCGCTTCTGGATGTGACGCAGAGCGTCACGGGATGCATTCCCACGCAGGAGCGTGGGAACGATCAAACCAGTAGAGTGATCCCAATAATATCTTCCACCCTCATCCGATCAGGAATTGCGATCTCACACTCATAGCTATAACAAACGAGACTCAACCCATTCTTTAAAGAAAGCTTCTTGCTCACCCGGATCGCTTGCCAAGTTATTTTCATCATAGTCAAATATATAAACAATATCATCGAGCGATGGAGCGACACCCATGCTCAGCTCATACGCTTTTAGCCCAAGCGACATCTGTGCCGACATTCCAGACGGATGAACATTTTTCTTAGCACCCTTACAAAAGAAAATCACATCCGGATTATCTCGCCTAAGACTCGCAAAACATTTATAGAAGTTACCCCCCGAATATATTCTATCAACACCATCCGCCACAGAAAAAGTTATTGCGATTCTCTTAGAATCGCACACAAGACAAGTTTTTTCCTTTTCTCCCCCCCTAGAGATATACACCTCCACCGTAGAAATCATTTTTTTATTCTCCTGTTAGGGTTAGGTATGGAATAGCCAAACTCTTTCCCATTATCAAGCATCAAGGTTGCGCCAAGCACATCTTCACTCTTAATACGACCTGGAATTGCAATCTCTTTTTCAGCCCCAAACAAATATGCGCCCCCTAGCTCTTTTTGCAAATCGTGCCCTGGAATTTTTTGCAACGTGTATAAATACCCTATTTTAGTGTACTCACCGGTAGCAAACCTCTTCCCCACATCTCTTGAGTAGGAGGTACTAATGTAATAACTAGGAGGCGAGTCACTATCCATAGAATGCAAGAACAAATTTTTGCTTTTACCTTTGCTTTTAAAGCCATGTTCAAAAACGTCTTCGGGATTTCGCTCATCACCACGATATAAGAAATCCTCCTCTTTTTTGGGAGTAGGTAGTTTAGGTTCCGTTTGATCAGCAGCTACCTTAACCGCCGGATCCTCAACCCCAATCGCCGGCCTACACCCACCCTTCCCCGGACAATCCACCAACCCCAACGGATCCACCCACCCCGTC
>NZ_MUOA01000078.1:0-7923 GCF_002001065.1 Pseudomonas sp. A25(2017)
GATGCAAGCGGGGGGCGGCAGTGACACCTTCCTCTTCAACGGCACCTTCGGCCAGGACCGGATCAGCGGCTACGACGCGGGGGACAAGCTGGTGTTCCTCGGCGTGCCGGGCGCCGGGGCAGGTGATGACTACAGCCAGTACCTGTCACAAGTGGGCAATGACACGCTGCTCAAGATCGGCGACAGTGCCGTGACTTTGGTGGGCGTTGGTCTCGGTCAGGTGGGCGGCGAAGGGATCGTGTTCGCCTGATATCGCCATCGCGAGCAGGCTCGCTCCCACAGTGGAACTCGGGTGTATGCAGTATTTGTATTCACCATCGAACCTCTGTGGGAGCGGGCTTGCTCGCGAAAGCGGTGGGTCAGCTTGCATTGATGTTGAATGTACAGGCCCCTTCGCGAGCAAGCCCGCTCCCACAGTAGTTCAAAGGTGTATGCAGGATTTGTGTTCACCACCAAACCTTTGTGGGAGCGAGCTTGCTCGCGATGGCGGCCTACCCGGCGAATCACTGGAAATCAGTCTTCCTTGCGAATGGTTGCCACATCATCGGCGCGGACCCGGACTTTCCTCCCGGAAATATCCTCGAACTCGTAGAAACCATCGACGGTGCGAGTATTGGGGGTGTCCTTGGTCAAATACTGGGTACCGTTCTGCAAGGTCACTACAGTGGGCGACGCGCAGCCAGCCAGCGCCAGAAATGCCACGGCGACCATGGGCAGGCCCAGAAACCTGATGTTCATAACCATAACCTCTCAATCAAAAGGACACGGAGCAACTGATTCGACCGCGCCATCACATTAGCTAACCGCCATTGGTCTCGCTTGCCGTAGGAAAGTTCATCGCTAGCTGAAGGATTTCACCTTAAATATAGGAGACCGTTCATCTTTTGCTGTTGCCTGGCTGGTTTACAGCTGTTATCTGTATGCATAACCAGTATCCCGATTCCCTTGGCGTTTCTTTCCGTGGCAGCCCGTTCTCTCGACGATCCGTTTTACTACCTGAACAACTTCCAGCAGGTGCTCGCTTGGTTGACGCAGCGGTATGCCGATGTGCTCAGCACTGAAGAGCAGCGCTTCATCGAGCACTTCGCCGCGCTGCCGCGTGGCGCCCAGGGCTTGCTGGTGCGGATGGTGATGCGCAAGGGGCTACGGTTTCGTCATAGCAAGCTGCATTACCCGGAAATTGGCGACATCGGCGCCGCCGTCGCGCCACTGCTGGCGCTGGGTTGGGTCGAGGAACAGGCCCCCATCGGGCTCGTCGAGCTGTTCGAGGTGCTGCTCAAGCCGGAAATCCTCCTGTGCCTGGGCCATCTGATCGAACACCCCAAGGCGAAAAAGACCGAATGGCTCCAGGCCTTGGACGAACACCTCAACCAGCCCCAGCCGTTCCATGCCTGGTGCCCGCAGCTTGACGACCGGCTGTACAGCCTGACGATCATGAATCTGTGCGACCGGCTGCGGTTGATGTTCTTCGGCAACCTTTACCAGGATTGGTCGGAGTTTGTCCTGGCGGACCTGGGCATCTTCACCTACGAAACCGTCGAGTTCAGCGCCGAGTCACGGGGCTTGCGCAGCCGCGAAGACGTCGATGCCTGCGTGTTCCTGCACGACTGCCAGCAACGCTTCGAAGCCGGCGAGCCCCTGGAAGAGATCGTCGCCCAGGTCAACGAGCTGTCCCTGGACAGTCCGTGGCTGGAGCGGCGCCGGGCCAAGTTGTTGTTCCTGATCGGCCAGCACGGCGAACGCATCGGCGACTTGGCCTTGGCCTTGGGCATCTATCGCGATTGCACCTACCCGGGCGCGCGGTTGCGGATGGTCCGGGTACTGGAGCGCATCGGCGAATACACCCTGGCCCTCGAACTGGGCGAGGCGGCGGCGCAGGCACCGCAAAGTGCCGCCGAAACCCAGGCCTTGCTGCGGATCGTGCCCCGTCTGCGGCGCAAGTTGGGCGGCCCGCCAGTGCCACGGGCCATGGCCCGGGAAGTGGAACGCCTGGAGCTGCACCTGCCGCGCGTCGATCCGGCCTTATCGGTGGAGTACCACGTCCAGGCCCACCTGCACGACGAAACCGCGCCAGTGCATTACGTCGAGAACAGCCTGATCAATTCGCTGTTCGGCCTGCTGTGCTGGCCGGCGATTTTCGCGCCGTTGCCGGGCGCGTTTTTCCACCCGTTCCAGCGCGGGCCGGTGGACCTGCTCAACGAGGATTTCCACGCCCGTCGCGCCGAGCTGTTCGCCGCTTGCCTGGCAGAGTTGGACGATGGCCGCTATCGGCAGACCATCGGCCGTCGCTACGCCGAAAAATGGGGTGTGCAGTCGCCTTTCGTATTCTGGGGCGCGCTGTCCGAGCCCTTGCTGGAACAAGCCCTCGATTGCCTGCCTGCCGCGCATCTCAAGCACTGGTTTGACCGTCTGCTGCTGGACATCAAGGCCAATCGCGCCGGCATGCCGGACCTGATCCAGTTCTGGCCGCAGCACAAGACCTACCGCATGATCGAAGTCAAAGGCCCCGGTGATCGCCTGCAAGACAACCAACTGCGCTGGCTGGAGTTCTGCCATGAACACCAGATGCCCGTTGCCGTTTGTTATGTGCAATGGGCAGAGTCAGCCATCGCGAGCGAGCTCGCTCCCACAGTGGGCGAGCCACTACAGAACACCTGTGTAAGTGAGCTTGCTCGCGATGGGGGCGCATGACCCCGGCACCCAGCTACAGCATCGCCGTACGGGCGTTGTGTGAGTTCACCGCCAAGGTGGGTGATCTTGACCTGCGCTTCACGCCGTCGCCCACGGCCCTGGAAGGCATTGCTGGCCATCGTACCGTCGCCTCGCGGCGCAGAGAGGGTTATCAGGCCGAGGTGGCCCTCGAAGGTCATTACCAGGCCCTGACAGTGAAAGGCCGGGCCGATGGTTACGACCCGGCCCGCCAGTGCCTTGACGAAGTGAAAACCTACCGCGGCGACCTGAGCAAACAACCGGCCAACCATCGCCAGCTGCATTGGGCCCAGGCGAAAATCTATGGCTGGCTGATGTGCCAGAAACTGCAGTTGCCGCACATCGACGTGGCCCTGGTGTATTTCGACATCGTCAGCGAAAAGGAAACCCGCATCACCCAACGTTTCGAAGCGGCGCAGTTGCAAGCCTTCTTCGAAGCGCAATGCGCGTTGTTCCTGGCCTGGGCCGAACAGGAAATGGCCCATCGACAGGCGCGCAACCTCGGCGCGCAATCGCTGGTATTTCCCCATGCGGGTTTCAGGCCGGGGCAACGGCACTTGGCCGAATCAGTGTTCAAGGCCGTCAGCACTGGCCGCTGCCTGATGGCCCAGGCGCCCACGGGCATCGGCAAGACCGTGGGCACGCTGTTCCCGCTGCTCAAGGCCCTGGCACCGCAGCAACTGGACAAGGTGTACTTCCTCACGGCCAAAACCCCGGGGCGCAAGCTGGCCCTGGATGCGGCGCGCGTGATCACCCGCAGCGCACCGTCGATGCCATTGCGGGTGCTGGAAATGATCGCCCGGGACAAGGCCTGCGAACACCCGGACAAAGCCTGCCATGGCGAATCCTGCCCGCTGGCCCGTGGTTTCTACGACCGTTTGCCGGACGCCCGGGCGGCGGCGAGCCAGGTCACCTTGCTCGACCAGGCGGCGTTGCGCGAGATTGCGCTGGCCCACGAGGTCTGCCCGTATTACCTCAGCCAGGAAATGGCCCGCTGGGCCGACGTGGTGGTGGCCGACTACAACTATTACTTCGACTTCAGCGCGTTGCTCTTCGGCCTGGCCCAGGCCAACGGCTGGACTGTCGCAACCTTGGTGGATGAAGCCCATAACCTGGTGGAGCGCGGACGGCAGATGTACAGCGCAACCCTCGACCAAGCCATGTTGAGCAGCGTACGCAAAACCGCCCCCGAACCACTGAAGAAATCCCTGGATAGGGTCAATCGCCAGTGGAACGCCTTGCACACGTCCCAGGTGGCGGCCTATCAGGCCTATGAAAAACTGCCGGAAAAACTGCTCCAGGCCCTGGCCACCTGTACCACGGCTATCG
Organism: Pseudomonas sp. A25(2017); assembly: GCF_002001065.1. NCBI lineage: Bacteria > Pseudomonadati > Pseudomonadota > Gammaproteobacteria > Pseudomonadales > Pseudomonadaceae > Pseudomonas > Pseudomonas sp. A25(2017). Next base: position 4,039 of record NZ_MUOA01000078.1, read on the forward strand.
GCGATTACCTCAACGATCACCCCCAGGGCCTGGACAGTGGATTGCAGGCGTTTTACTTCGATGCGTTGCAGTTTGGCCGGGTGGCGGAAACCTTCGACGAGCACTTTCTGTTCGACATCCACAAGCGCGAGCTTGGCCGCCAGCGCAGCCTGTCTACGCTGTGCCTGCGCAACGTGGTGCCGGCCGCGTTCCTGCGGCCCAGGCTGACCGCCGCGCGCAGCACCGTGCTGTTCTCGGCGACCCTGAGCCCTCGGCATTACTACGCAGACTTGTTGGGGACGCCGGGCGACACGGTGTGGATCGACGTGGAATCGCCGTTCAAGGCCGAACAACTGGACGTGCAGGTGGTCAGCCGCATTTCCACCCGTTTTGCCCAGCGCCAGGCGTCCCTGGAGCCGATTGCCGCGTTGATGGCTCGCCAGTTCCGCGAGCGCCCAGGCAATTACCTGGCTTTTTTCAGCAGCTTCGATTACTTGCAGCAAGTGGCTGGGCTGTTTGCCGAGCGGTACCCGCAAATTGCGCTCTGGACGCAATCGCGCGGCATGGGCGAAGCCCCCCGGCAGGCGTTTCTCGAGCGGTTCATGGAGCACAGCCAAGGCATTGGCTTTGCGGTGCTGGGCGGTGCGTTCGGCGAGGGCATCGATTTGCCGGGTTCACGCCTGATCGGCGCGTTCATCGCTACCCTGGGGCTGGCGCAGTTCAACCCGGTCAATGAGCAGATGAAACAACGCATGGCCGCGATTTTCGGTGATGGCTACGACTACACGTACCTGTATCCCGGACTGCAAAAAGTCGTGCAGGCGGCCGGTCGCGTGATCCGCACCCAGCAGGATCGCGGGGTGGTGATGCTGATCGACGACCGATTTGGCGAGGCGAGGGTGCAGCACTTATTGCCGCAGTGGTGGTCTGTCACTCAGGAAACACACAAATTTCCCTGTGGGAGCGGGCTGGACATCGGCTTACACCTTGCCAGCGCTCAATAATTTTTCCTGGCACCAGACTTGTTCCATACTCCGAAAAAAGTCCATACGGATGCCCCGGCCAGATGCTTGAGAACGCCCCCAAGATCCCACTCATGAACGAGGAACAGCGCTTTCGCCTGCTCATCGACGCGGTGGTCGACTACGCCATCTACATGACCGACCCATCGGGCATCATCACCAGTTGGAACTCCGGCGCCAGGCGTTTCAAGGGCTACGAGGAAGCCGAGATCCTCGGCCAGCATTTCTCCCGTTTCTACACCGATCAGGATCGCGCCGCGGGCCTGCCGCAACGGGCGCTGGACACGGCCGTGCATGAGGGGCGCTTTGAAGGCGAGGGTTGGCGGGTGCGCAAGGACGGCACGCTGTTCTGGTCCCATGTGGTGATCGATCCGATCATCGACAGCCAGAGCGGCACCTTGCTTGGTTTCGCCAAGATCACCCGCGACCTGACCGATCGCAAAATGGCCGAGGAAACCCTCAAGCAAAGCGAGCAGCAGTTCCGCCTGTTGGTGCAAAGCGTCACCGATTACGCCATCTACATGCTTGACCCGCAAGGCCAGGTCACCAACTGGAACCTGGGGGCGCAGCGGATCAAGGGTTATCTTCCGGCGGAAGCCATCGGCCAGCATTTCTCGATGTTCTACACCCCTGAGGATCGCGTTACCGGCGAACCACAACGCGCGTTGAGCATCGCCGCCAGCGAAGGGCGCTTCGAGAAAAAGGGCTGGCGCATGCGCAAGGATGGCACGCGCTTCATGGCCCACGTCGTCATTGACGCGATCCGCAGCGACACTGGCATGCTGTTGGGCTTTGCCAAGATCACCCGCGACATTACCGATGTCACCCAGGCCCAGCAGGCCCTCGAGCAGGCCCGTGAGGCACTGTTCCAATCCCAGAAACTGCAAGCCATTGGCCAGCTCACCGGCGGCATCGCCCATGATTTCAATAACCTGTTGACGGTCATCCTTGGCAATCTGGAGATCGTGCGCAAGCGCATGCCCAACGAGCCGAAACTCACTCAGTTGCTGGACAACGCGACCCAGGGCGCGCTGCGCGGTGTTTCACTGACCCAACGCATGCTGGCGTTTGCCCGTCGGCAGAAGCTGACCTACGAATCGGTCGAGCTGTCGGCCCTGGTGCAGGGTATCAGCGGCCTGCTGCAAAGCTCCCTGGGCCCGTCGATACACGTCCAGACCCGTTTCGCCGAGGCACTGTCGCCGGTGCTGGCCGATGTCAACCAGCTGGAACTGGCGATTCTCAACCTGGCGACCAATGCCCGGGACGCCATGCCCCATGGCGGCCAGCTCATGATTACCGCCGATGAGCGGCAAGGGTCTGATGCCGCCCCGGACAAGCCAATGCCCCCTGGGCGCTACATTTGCCTGGCGATTACCGATGAAGGCGAGGGCATGGATGAAGCCACGCTGGCCTCGGCCGTGGACCCGTTCTTCACCACCAAGGGGGTCGGCAAGGGCACGGGTCTGGGGTTGTCCATGGTGCATGGCCTGGCGGAACAGTTGGGCGGCCGCCTGATGCTCAGCAGCCAGAAAGGTGTCGGTACCACCGCGCAGTTGTGGCTACCCGTGGCCGACAACCCGGCACCGGGCAAAGCGTCGATCCAGGAAACAACGCCGCCAGTTGACGAGTTGAAAGTGCTGGTGGTCGACGATGACAGCCTGGTGCTCACCAGCACGCGCCTGCTCATCGAAGACCTCGGGCACCGGGTCCTTTGCGCGCCATCGGGCGCCCAGGCACTGGAGCTGTATGAGATCAACCCGGACATTGACCTGGTAATCACCGACATGGCCATGCCGCAGATGGACGGTGCGCAGTTGGCGAAACTGTTGCGCGACCGCCAACCGACCCTGCCTATCATCCTGGCCACCGGTTATGCCGAACGCCTGGAAGGTTTCGCCACGCAATTGCCTCGGTTGATCAAGCCGTTCAAGCAGATAGACCTGGTGCAGATCATTGGGCAGACGATGAAATAGTCAGGAATGCAATGTTTTCCCCCGTGGCGAGGGAGCTTGCTCCCGCTCGACCGGGTTGGCGCACCAGTGCGAAGCGCTCGCGACATGGGCGCGTTTCCTCGAAGGTCTGATGCGCCTGCGATCCATTGGCTTGAACTTGCCGCGCGCCGGGTTCTTCTAATGAGTCCGAATCATCACCAAGGCACCGCCTGCGCAATGCCCAGAATACTCACCGGGCCAACCCCGGAAGAAGAACTGACGGAACACAACGCCAAACTGTTCGGCTCGCCCAAGGAACGACTGGATTTCTATCGCCGGGAAATCCAGTACGAAACCAGCATCCTGGCCAACCGAACCGATGCTTACCTCGCCGCCCAATCCTTCCTGGTGATTGCTTTTGCTTCGTGCATGGCCAACCTGAACCCGGAGTGGGGCAAGTTGTTCACGTTGATCGTGCCGCCATTCCTGGCCTTGCTGGGCTTCTTGAGCTCGCTCAATGCCTGGCCGGGCATTCGAGCGGCCTACGAGATCATCGATCACTGGCATTTCAAACAGAGCGAGTTATTGCGCGCCGAACCCTTGATGGGCCTGGCCTACGACGAGTCACCTCTGTTCAGCGAGCGGGAGTCAACGCACAAAGGCTACCGCAAGTCGCTGCTGTTCTCGGTGCGTACGCCATGGATCTTCGCCACCTTCTGGGTGTTGCTGGGGGTGTATTCGGTCTATATCCAGATGGGCGATCCTGGCGGTTGAGCCACACGCTCTTGAGGACGAACATCATTGTGGCGAGGGAGCCCCCGCCGCGTCTTCGACGCTGCGCTGTCGCGCAGCAAACAATTATTCGGCCTAAGATAGGAGGTGCGCGCAGGACAGAGGCCGTAGTTATCACTGGCGTGTTCGCACCCGAGAGGGAGAGTGGTCCGCACGGTATC
>NZ_MUOA01000124.1:0-7014 GCF_002001065.1 Pseudomonas sp. A25(2017)
GCTTTGCTCCCACAGAGGAGGTTTGGGTAGCCGGGAAATCGAAGTCTGCCGCAGATCCAGTGTGGGAGCTGGATGGGGCATAAAATAGGGGCACAAAAAAGCACCCCGAAGGGTGCCTTTTTATGCCCGGATTTCGACATACCTCCAATTATCTGCAAGTTTTCAAGAGCAAAGCCTGTGGGAGCAAAGCTTGCTCCCACAGAGGAGGTTTGTGTAGCCGGGAAATCGGAGTCTGCCGCAGATCCAGTGTGGGAGCTGGGATGAGGCATAAAATACGAGCATAAAAAAGCACCCCGAAGGGTGCTTTTTTTATAGCGGCTGGATCATTGGGCCGGTTCGTTCTGGCCCAGGATCAGTTGGCCTTCCTTGCTTACCGGGATCTGGTTGCCCGGGTCGCGGTCCATGCGGACTTTGCCTTCTTTGCCGTCGAGCATGTAGCGAACGTCGTAGCCTACCACCTTGTCGCTGATGTCATTGACCGTGTTGCAGCGCGTTTGGGTGGTGGTGTAGGTGTCGCGTTCCTGCATGCCTTCCTGAATCTTGTTACCGGCATAACCACCACCGGCCGCACCCGCCACGGTGGCGATTTTCTTGCCGTTGCCGCCGCCGATCTGGTTACCCAGCAGGCCACCGGCTACGGCACCCAGCACGGTACCGGCGATCTGGTGCTGGTCCTGGACTGGCTTCTGCCGAGTCACGGTGACGTCCTTGCACACTTCACGCGGGGTCTTGATTTGGGTCTTGACCGGCTCCACGGCCAATACTTGCGCATACTCAGGGCCACTTTTTACCAAGCTGTAGGTGGCGACCGCACCACCGGCAGTTACACCGACAGCACCCAATACCGCACCAACCAGCATCGATTTGTTCACTTGAACCTCCTGACCATCACAAGCGGATTAATCCGCGCTTCTCCCAGCCTTGGAGCACAAAAAAAGGCGCGAGTTCAACTCGCGCCTTTTCAGCTGTGACGGGTGGAACCGAAGCCTTACGGGCGATCGTCCACTTCCGTGTCAGTGACCGCAGGAGGAATCAGATCCTCGGTGCTCAGGTTCAGCCAGATCAACACCACGTTGGCGATGTAGATCGACGAGTAAGTACCCGCCATCACACCAATGAACAGCGCAATGGAGAAACCGAACAGGTTGTCGCCGCCGAAGAACAGCAGCGCGGCAATCGCCAGCAAGGTGGAGATCGACGTCGCCATGGTCCGCAACAGGGTCTGGGTGGTCGAGATGTTGATGTTCTCGATCAAGGACGCCTTGCGCAGCACTCGGAAGTTTTCACGCACCCGGTCGAACACCACGATGGTGTCGTTGAGCGAGTAACCGATGATCGCCAACACCGCCGCCAGCACCGTCAAGTCGAAGGTGATCTGGAAGAACGACAGGATGCCCACGGTCACGATCACGTCGTGGATCAGCGAGACAATCGCGCCCACTGCGAACTTCCACTGGAAGCGGAAGGCCAGGTAGAGCATCACGCCGCCCAGCGCCAAGAGCATGCCGAGGCCGCCCTGGTCGCGCAGCTCTTCACCCACTTGCGGGCCGACGAACTCGACACGCTTGACCTGGGCCGGGTTGTCGCCGCCGGCCTTCTGCAAGGCCTCGGCTACCTGGTGACCCAATTGCGGGTCTTCACCGGGCATACGCACCAACAGGTCAGTCGTTGCGCCAAAGCTCTGCACGATGGCGTCGCTGTAGCCCGAGGTCGCCAGTTGCTCACGCACCTTGGTGACGTCGGCCGGACGCTCGTAGGTCAGCTCGATGAGCGTACCGCCGGTGAAGTCCAGGCCGTAGTTCAGGCCCTTGGTGGCCCAACTGAACAACGCCAGGACCGTGAGAAACAATGTGACGCCGAACGCAATGTTGCGAACGCCCATGAAGTTGATTGTACGTAACATGGCAGCCCCTTAAATCCACAACTTCTTGAAGTCACGGCCACCATAAATCAGGTTGACCATTGCACGGGTCACCAGAATGGCTGTGAACATCGAGGTAAAGATCCCGAGGGACATGGTCACTGCGAAGCCCTTGACCGGGCCGGTGCCCATGGCAAAGAGAATCCCGCCGACCAGCAACGTGGTCAGGTTGGAGTCGATAATCGCAGTGAACGCCCGGCCGAAGCCTTCGTTGATTGCCCGCTGGATCGACATGCCCGCGGCGATCTCTTCACGTATCCGCGAGAAGATCAGCACGTTGGCGTCCACCGCCATGCCCATGGTCAAGACGATACCGGCGATACCCGGCAGGGTCAGCGTAGCGCCCAGCAACGACATCAAGGCCAGCAGCAGCACCATGTTCACCGCCAGCGCGACGGTGGCGATGATGCCGAAGAAGCGGTAGATGGCGATGATGAACAGCGACACGAACAGCATGCCCCACAGGGATGCATCGACACCCTTGGTGATGTTGTCGGCACCCAGGCTCGGGCCGATGGTGCGTTCTTCCGCGAAGTACATCGGCGCGGCCAGGCCACCGGCACGCAGCAGCAGGGCCAGTTCCGAGGATTCACCCTGGCCGTTCAGGCCGGTGATGCGGAACTGGCTGCCCAGTGGCGACTGGATGGTCGCCAGGCTGATGATCTTCTTCTCTTCCTTGAAGGTCTGCACCGGTACGTCTTTCTCGACGCCGTTGACCACTTGCTTGGTGTAGGTGGTGGTCGGTTTCTGCTCGATGAAGATCACCGCCATGCTGCGACCGACGTTGCTGCGCGTGGCGCGGCTCATCAGTTCGCCGCCATGGCCGTCCAGGCGAATGTTCACCTGTGGACGACCCTGCTCGTCGAAGCCCGCCTGGGCGTCGGTCACCTGGTCACCGGTGATGATCAGGCCACGCTCGATCTGCGCCGCCGGACGACCGCCCTCGCGGAACTCGAAGCTCTCGGAAGTAGCCTTGGAAGCACCCGGCTCAGCGGCCAGGCGGAATTCCAGGTTGGCGGTCTTGCCGAGGATACGCTTGGCTTCGGCAGTGTCCTGCACGCCTGGCAGCTCAACCACGATGCGGTTGGCGCCCTGGCGCTGCACGATCGGCTCGGCCACACCCAGCTCGTTGACGCGGTTACGCACCGTGGTCAAGTTCTGCTTGATGGAGTATTCGCGGATTTCCGCCAGCTTGGCCGGGGTCATCGCCAGACGCAGCACCGCCTGACCATTGAGGTCGGCCGGCACAATGTCGAAATCGTTGAAATTCTTGCGGATCAGCGCACGGGCCTGCTCGCGGGTATCTTCATCGCTGAAGCCCAGCTGAATAGCACCGTCGAGTGGCGGCAGGCTGCGATAACGCACGCGGTCCTTGCGCAACAGGCTCTTGACGTCGCCTTCGTAGACTTTCATCCGCGCGTCGAGGGCTTTGTCCATGTCCACTTCCAGCAGGAAGTGCACACCACCGGACAAGTCCAGACCCAGCTTCATCGGATGCGCGCCGAGGTTGCGCAGCCATTGCGGGGTGGTCTGGGCCAGGTTCAGGGCCACCACGTAATCGTCGCCCAACGCCTTGCGGACCACGTCCTTGGCTGGCAGTTGGTCTTCAGACTTGACCAGGCGCAACAGGCCGCCCTTGCCGTTTTCGGCGATGGACGCAGCCTTGACCTCGATATTGGACGCCTTGAGCGCAGCGCTCGCACGGTCCAGATCGGCCTGGGTGACCTGCAGCGCAGTGCTTGCGCCACTGACCTGAATGGCCGGGTCATCCGGGTATAGATTGGGAGCGGAATAAATCAGACCGACCGCCAGCACCGCCAGGATCAGTACATATTTCCACAGAGGGTATTTGTTCAGCATCACGCCGCCCGCTTATGACGCGGGGCGCCTTGCGCGCCCCGTCGATTGAAAAGAAGTTGTTACTTAGATCGCTTTCAGCGTGCCTTTTGGCAGCGTGGCCGCGATGGCGCCCTTCTGGAACTTCATTTCAACAGTGTCGGACACTTCCAGTACCACGAAGTCATCGGCCACTTTGGTGATCTTGCCAGCGATGCCGCCGGTGGTGACCACTTCATCGCCCTTTTGCAGGCTGCTGAGCAGGTTCTTCTGCTCTTTGGCGCGCTTGGCCTGTGGACGCCAGATCATCAGGTAGAAGATGACCAGGAAGCCGACCAGGAAAATCCACTCGAAACCACCGCCCATAGGGCCAGCAGCCGGTGCAGCCGCGTCAGCCATGGCATTAGAGATAAAAAAGCTCATTTAGCACTCCAGTTGCAAGTATTGAATCTAGGGATCGGAAAACTCAGTCCAAAGGCGGAACAGGCAACCCGCGCTTGGCATAGAAGGCCTCGACAAAGGCGGCCAATGTACCTTGTTGGATAGCCTCGCGCAAACCAGCCATAAGCACCTGATAATGGCGCAAATTGTGGATGGTATTGAGCATACTGCCGAGCATTTCGCCGCACTTGTCCAAATGATGCAGATAAGCGCGGGAGAAGTTCTGGCAGGTGTAGCAATCGCAAGTCGGATCCAGCGGCGAATTATCATGGCGATGAAACGCGTTACGGATCTTCAGCACACCGGTGTCGATGAACAGATGCCCATTGCGGGCATTACGGGTTGGCATCACGCAATCGAACATGTCCACACCGCGGCGCACACCCTCAACCAGATCTTCCGGTTTGCCAACGCCCATAAGGTAACGAGGTTTGTCAGCCGGCATCTCGCCCGGCAGGTAATCGAGCACCTTGATCATCTCGTGCTTGGGCTCGCCCACCGACAGGCCGCCAATCGCCAGGCCGTCGAAGCCGATCTTGTCCAGGCCTTCGAGCGAGCGCATGCGCAGGTCGCGGTGCATGCCGCCCTGGACGATACCGAACAGCGCCGCCGTGTTTTCGCCATGGGCATTCTTCGACCGCTGGGCCCAGCGCAACGACAGTTCCATGGACACCCGCGCCACGTCTTCATCGGCCGGGTACGGCGTGCATTCGTCGAAGATCATCACGATGTCCGAGCCCAGGTCGCGCTGCACCTGCATCGACTCTTCCGGCCCCATGAACACCTTGGAACCGTCCACCGGAGAAGCGAAGGTCACGCCCTCCTCCTTGATCTTGCGCATCGCGCCCAGGCTGAACACCTGGAAGCCGCCGGAGTCGGTCAGGATCGGGCCTTTCCACTGCATGAAATCGTGCAGGTCGCCGTGGGCCTTGATCACTTCCATGCCCGGGCGCAGCCACAGGTGGAAGGTGTTACCGAGGATGATCTCCGCGCCAATCGCCTCGATGTCACGCGGCAGCATGCCCTTGACCGTGCCGTAGGTGCCCACCGGCATGAACGCGGGGGTTTCCACGGTACCGCGGGGGAAGGTCAGACGACCGCGACGAGCCTTGCCATCGGTGGCGAGCAACTCGAAGGACATGCGACAGGTGCGACTCATACTGTTTCCTCGGGTCCGCGGGGCGCGGGGTTACGGGTGATGAACATCGCATCACCGTAGCTGAAAAAGCGGTATCCATGCTCGACGGCGGCCTTGTAGGCGGCCATGGCTTCGGGATAACCGGCGAACGCCGAAACCAGCATCAACAGCGTGGATTCAGGCAAATGAAAGTTGGTGACCAGGGCATCGACCACATGAAACGGCCGGCCCGGGTAGATAAAGATATCGGTGTCGCCACTGAACGGCTTGAGCACGCCATCGCGGGCGGCGCTTTCCAGGGAGCGCACGCTGGTGGTCCCCACCGCCACCACCCGCCCGCCGCGCGCGCGACAGGCCGCCACGGCATCGACCACTTCCTGGCTGACTTCCAGCCATTCGTTGTGCATGTGGTGATCTTCGATGCGCTCGACGCGCACCGGCTGGAACGTCCCGGCGCCGACGTGCAGCGTCACGAACGCGGTCTCCACGCCCTTGGCGGCAATCGCCTCCAGCAACGGCTGATCAAAATGCAGCCCCGCCGTCGGCGCCGCCACCGCCCCCAGGCGCTCCGCGTACACGGTCTGATACCGCTCGCGGTCCGAACCTTCGTCCGGGCGGTCTATATAAGGAGGCAACGGCATGTGCCCGACACGGTCGAGCAGCGGCAACACCTCTTCGGCAAATTCCAGCTCGAACAACGCATCATGCCGCGCCACCATCCGCGCCTCACCGCCGCCGTCGATCAAGATCGACGAACCGGGCTTGGGCGACTTGCTCGACCGCACATGGGCCAGCACGCGATGGCTGTCCAGCACCCGCTCCACCAGAATCTCCAGCTTGCCGCCGGAGGCCTTCTGGCCAAACAAGCGTGCCGGAATCACCCGGGTATTGTTGAACACCATCAAATCGCCCGGGCGCAAATGCTCAAGCAAATCAGTGAATTGACGGTGAGCCATGGCACCGCTGACCCCATCCAGGGTCAACAGTCGACTGGCGCGACGCTCGGCCAGAGGGTGGCGAGCGATCAGCGAATCCGGGAGTTCGAAGGTAAAGTCAGCAACACGCATGATGGGGTTCGTCTAGCAGGGCCGGAAAGTCTAGCGGAAATATCAAAAATTCACCATGAAACGTGATTGACCAACGGTAGTCACCTCTCTATACTTCGCCGCCATTGAGCCCTGATGGCGGAATTGGTAGACGCGGCGGATTCAAAATCCGTTTTCGAAAGGAGTGGGAGTTCGAGTCTCCCTCGGGGCACCATCTTAAAGAAAGACCTTGAAATTCAAGGTCTTTTTTTTCGTCTGCAGGAAAGTGGTTTTTTGCGGGTAATACAGAGCTCAGCCAATCCCGCACGCGCTTTTGTGGTGAGGGGGATTTATCCCCCCCTTTGTGGTGAGAGGATTTATACCCGCCCCTCTTTGTGGCGAGGGGATTTATCCCCGCTGGGCCGCGAAGCGGCCCCCCATAGCCAACCCCATGGAGAGGAAGAACCTGTGGTAAGGAAGAACCTGGGAACAAGGAAGCACCCCGGTGGTAGAGAAGAACCTGTAGTAGGGAAAAACCTGTGGCAGGAGAAGAACCTGTGGCGAGGGAGCTTGCTCCCGCTTGAGCGCGAAGCGCGCACAATGCGATCACCACTCTCACCAATACCCCGAGCCCCCAAATCCAAGACATAGAG
>NZ_MUOA01000125.1:0-6815 GCF_002001065.1 Pseudomonas sp. A25(2017)
CATTGGAACCACCTGATCCCATCCCGAACTCAGCAGTGAAACGATGCATCGCCGATGGTAGTGTGGGGTTTCCCCATGTGAGAGTAGGTCATCGTCAAGATTAAATTCCGAAACCCCTATCTGCTGACGCAGGTAGGGGTTTTGTTTTTGCCTGCAATAAAAAGCTTTGGCCAAAAAAAGGATGACCTGTAGAGGTCATCCTTTTTTGCATCCAGGCCCTTAAGCCTCGGGTACTGGGCAGCTCAGATCCCCTTCCTTGCACTTGAGATAGGTCTTGAATGCCTCGACCCGGGCTTTAGTCTGGGCGGTGATGCAATTGCTGTAGATCAGCGGATAGACGCTACCGCCCTCGACCCCGGAGGCGGAGAAATTGCATTCGGCATCACGGAAACCTATCCAGGCACGCTGCGCCTTGACCAGCATCTGCTTGGCCTCCGGGTTGTCCTTCAGGCGTGCTGTGATCTGCTTGTACAAGCTGTTCAGCTCGTTGTCGGCGGCCTTGTTTTCTTTGGCTGCGCATTGGTTCATTTCGCCTTGAGTGGTGGCGTCGGCGCAGTCGTCGGCCTGGGCAACAGTGACGAAAAGCAGCGGCATCAGGGCCAGAAGCAAGCGCGGGGACATGTTTGGTCTCTCCTTGAGGGGGGTGAAAACGCCGGGTGAGTTTACATTGCTCCATGCAGTTTTAAAGAAGGCGGTCCTGATACAACTTTCTGGTTGGCCTTGTGGTCTTACAAGCCTACTGTTGAAACACAGGAGGTGACCCATGCATTCATCCGACCGCATTGAAAGAAAGATCCTGCTCAAGGCTCCGCGCTCTCATGTCTGGCGAGCCCTGGCCAATGCCGAAGCTTTCGGCCAATGGTTCGGTGTCGCCCTTGAGGGGAAACGGTTTGTGGCAGGGGAGCGTACCCAAGGGCAAATCACTTACCCAGGTTACGAACACCTCATCTGGGACGTAGCGGTGGAGCGGGTGGAGCCCGAGCGGGTCTTCTCGTTTCGCTGGCACCCGTACGCTGTCGAGCCGCAGACGGATTATTCCCAAGAGTCCGAAACCCGGGTGCAATTCGAACTCGAAGACATGGACGGCGGCACCTTACTCAAAGTCGTGGAGTCAGGTTTCAACAAAATTCCTGAAGCTCGCCGGCTCAAGGCTTTTCGCATGGACAGTCGTGGCTGGGACGAGCAGATGGCCAACATTGAAGCGTTCCTGAACAAGTCTTGAGCTTGGCCGGCGGATGGGGCTAAGGGGTTTCGGAAGGGTAGGTATAGCGAATGTCTTACATGAAATGGTAGCTATGTCGTCTATTTCATTTTGGATCCGAGGCGTAATCTGGACTCATCCACTGAAGCACAGGAAGTGCTCAGGATCAGGGACGATCGACCATGCAAGGATTGGCTATCGACAGGGAGTCGTAATGGTCTTGGAAAAACCCGCTTCGGCGGGTTTTTTTTCGCCCGTTAAAAAGTCAGGAAAGCGCCCTATAGCGAAACGCTTACACACCGTTGCTGCTTTGTCGTCTTTTTCCACAATACCGATGGGCCTAATCTATGTTCATCCACTGGGTACAGGGAGTGCTCGGGGTCATGGATGATTGGACCAGGCATGGAATGCCGGACAGGGAGTCAAATTGGTCCTCAAAAAACCCGCCTAGGCGGGTTTTTTTTCGTCTGTGAAAAAGTGGCCTGATCATGCCAGGCGCCGGGTCATGGTGCGGTCGGAGCCATCGGCAGCCAAGGTCTGGCCTCCCGGCGTCCGGTCCGCACCATCAGCAGCGAGAGTCTGACCCCCAGGCGTCCGGTCCGCGCCATCGGCAGCGAGAGTCTGGCCCCCAGGCGTCCGGTCCGCGCCATCGGCAGCGAGAGTCTGACCTCCAGGCGTCCGGTCGGCACCATCGGCAGCCAAGGTCTGCCCTCCCGGCGTCCGATCCGTACCATCAGCGGCCACTGGCTGCTGGTAATCGCCAGCCTGGGTAAAGAAACGGTCTTGTTGCTGGCTCGGCAGGGCAAACGCACTGACGCTCAGGGCGAAGGTGGTAACGGCGATCAAGGTGTTGAACGTTTTCATGGTAAAGACTCCGGTCATATCAAGGGTTGAGTGCCGGGTCGTTCAGATGTCGTGATCTGCTGAACCCGTTGCAGCGGCGACGGTTGTCTTTGCTGCATGGGTTCAGATTAGGGGCGAGGCGGGGCGGGCGTTAGACGGATACTGTCCTGGTTTTGCCTGATCCTGTTTGTGTGCAGGATCAGGCGCTACTGGCTTGCAGTGCCTGGGCACGCAAACGAGCGATGTCCTTGCTCGGGGAGGCGCCAAATAGACGGCTGTATTCACGGCTGAACTGCGAAGGGCTTTCATACCCCATCTTGTAGCCAATTGACGAAACGTCGCTGTTCTCTGCCAGCAGCAACCGTCGAGCTTCCTGCAAGCGCAGTTGTTTCTGGTATTGCAGCGGGCTCATGGCGGTCACGGCTTTGAAGCGGTGATGCAGCGCCGAAGGGCTGAGATTGATCATTTGTGCCAGGCTGTCGATGCTCAGCGGTTCGGCGTAATGGGTATTGAGCCACTCGATGGCACGGCTGATGCGATGGGTCTGGGTGTCGGGAATGGCGATTTCGTGCAAGCGCTGGCCTTGGGTACCACGCAGCAGCCGGTAGAAAATCTCCTGTTGGGCCAACGGCGCGAGGGTGGCGATATCGTCCGGGCTGTCCAACAGCCGCAACAAGCGCAACAGCGCGTCGAGTAATGGCGTATCGATACGGTCCAGGAACAACCCGCGTCCGGTTCTTTCGGCCGGCACGCCGATAGGGCTGGCGTCGGCAATCAGGCGGCAGATCTGAGCCGGGTCGATATCGAGGCGGATGCACAGGTAGGGGTGCTCCGGGCTGGCTTCAATCACCTGGCCGGCCAGCGGCAGGGTCACCGAGACGACCAGATAATTGAGTGGGTCATACACGTAGCATTCGTCCGCCAGGCGCACTTCCTTGCGTCCCTCGATAATCACGCATAAACCAGGCTTGTGCACGGTGTGCAGGGCTTCGGTCGGCTGGTCGCTACGGATCAGGTGCAAGGCCTCGATGGCCGTAGGGTGGACGCCGTATTCCGGCGCAAAGCGCTTCATCAGGCTCGCCAGTTCGGCGCGGCGCTGGCTGACGCCGTCGTCTGGCGCAATGTGGATGGACGTGGATACCGACATGCCGATCAATCTCCCAGGCCAAATTGAGTGGACCGCGCTAGTAAAGCCGATTGCGCGGCTGTCGGCCAGAGTCGGTTTTATCGCCACAGGATCGTGCAAGTGCGCAGGAGGATCCGGCTAACCCAGGCCGTGGTCGGTTCCCTAATCTGGACCTGTCAAAACGCTCCCACCGGGGCAACACATCCAGACGAGGGAACCATCATGTCCGATATTCAAAACAAAGTAGTGGTCATCACCGGCGCCAGCAGCGGGATTGGTGAAGCGGCGGCGCGGTTGCTTGCGGCTCGCGGTGCCCGTGTCGTGCTTGGCGCCCGGCGCATCGATCGTCTGCAAACACTGGTGCAGGAACTCGAAACCATCGGCCAGCAGGCGGTCTGCAAAGCGGTGGACGTGACCCGCCGCGAGGATGTCCAGCAGTTGATCGACTTTGCTGTCGAGCGATTCGGTCGGGTCGACGTGATCATCAACAATGCCGGGGTCATGCCGCTCTCCAAGCTCGAGGCGCTGAAAGTCGAGGAGTGGGACCGCATGATCGACGTCAACATCCGTGGCGTGCTCCACGGCATCGCCGCCGGCCTGCCGCTGATGCAGCGCCAGCGCAGCGGCCAGTTCATCAACATCGCGTCCATCGGTGCCTACGCCGTCAGCCCGACGGCCGCCGTGTATTGCGCCACCAAGTTTGCCGTGCGGGCGATTTCCGAGGGTTTGCGCCAGGAAGTCGGGGGTGATGTACGGGTGACGGTGATTTCCCCTGGCGTGACCGAATCGGAACTGGCCGAGAGCATTTCCGATGAAGGTGGCCGTGCCGAAATGCGCGAGTTCCGCAGGATCTCCATTCCCGCCGAAGCCATCGCCCGGGCAATCGCCTACGCCATCGAACAACCAGCGGATGTGGACGTCAGCGAACTGATCGTGCGGCCCACTGCCAGCCCGTTTTGAATCGAGTTGACCCGACAGGAGAACCCTCATGAGCGAGTGGTATCGCCATGAGGGAAACCTGAGCTCTGTGGCGGGCCCTGCTGTGTGGGAGCAAGGCTTGCCCGCGATAGAGGCGATGCGGTCTTTCCAGAAACAGAGGCGCCTGTTTCGCGAGCAAGCTTTGCTCCCACAGATGAGCTCAGTTCCCACAGCCCAGCCCAGCTATGCCTGGCTGGGGGCTTATCGCTACACCCGCTCCAACCGCGCCGCAGCACGCTGGGTGATCTGCGAGCGCACCCGGAACGACTCGGCCGCACGCCGCTGGGCTTCTTCCAGCACGCGCGTTGGTGCGGTGTCCGGGCTGCCGGCGTTGAACGGCGGGGCAGGGGCGTATTCGAGCTGCAGCTGGACCAGTTCGGCGGTGTCCTGGTCGAACAGTTCGGCCGCCAGGGTCAAGGCAAAATCGATCCCGGCCGTGATGCCGCCACCGGTGAGCAGGTTGCCATCGCGGACCACGCGATCCTTGACCGGTGTCGCGCCCAAGGTTTGCAGCAGGCTGTGATAGGCCCAATGGGTGGTGGCGCGTTTGCCTTGCAACAGGCCCGCCGCACCAAGCACCAGCGAACCAGTGCACACGGACGTGATGTATTTCGCCTCGGCGGCCTGCCGCTTGATGAAGGCCAGCGTCTGCTCGTCTTCCATCAGGGGGCCGACGCCGGTCCCGCCGGGAACGCAGATCACGTCGAGCTTCGGGCAGTCCTCGAACGTGGTAGTGGGCAGCAACACCAGCCCGGTGCTGGCAGTGACCGGCGCCAGGTCCTTCCAGATCAGGTGGACCTTCACGTCTGGCAACGAGGCCAGTACGTCATAAGGGCCGGTCAGGTCCAACTGCTGGACTTGGGGGAATAACAGCAAACCGATCTGCAGCGTCATGTCGCGTGCTCCTTTGGATGATGCCCGAGGGGTGGACGGTTTTACTTTAGATCCGTAGGCTCTGGCGTATACGCCAATAAACCCACGAATCACGCCAATATGCCCAAGCCACCGAAAACCGTTCATGTGCTGGCCTTCGCCAACGTGCAAGTGCTGGATGTCACCGGGCCTTTGCAGGTGTTTGCCTCGGCCAACGACCTGGCTCGCCAGCAAGGCCTGCCGTTGCCCTACACGCCCACGGTCATCGCTGTGGGTGGTGGGGCGGTGATGTCCTCGGCAGGGTTGGCGCTGTTAGCCGAGCCGCTGCCGAGTGAAGGCAGCGACACGCTGTTGATCGCCGGTGGCTGGGGCGTGTACGAAGCGGCGAAGAATCCGGCACTGGTGGCCTGGGTCAAGGAGCACGGCCGGCGTTCGCGACGGGTGGCGTCGGTGTGCACCGGGGCGTTCCTGCTGGCCGCCAGCGGTTGGCTGGACGGGCGGCGTGTGGTGACGCACTGGACCCGCTGCGAACAACTGGCCGAGCAGCATCCGCA
Organism: Pseudomonas sp. A25(2017); assembly: GCF_002001065.1. Classification (NCBI taxonomy): domain Bacteria; kingdom Pseudomonadati; phylum Pseudomonadota; class Gammaproteobacteria; order Pseudomonadales; family Pseudomonadaceae; genus Pseudomonas; species Pseudomonas sp. A25(2017). The sequence continues at coordinate 5,576 of NZ_MUOA01000125.1, forward strand.
GTTGCGGGTCGAACCCAACCCGATTTTCATCAACGACGGTCCGGTCTGGACCTCGGCTGGGGTCACGGCCGGTATCGACCTGGCCTTGGCGCTGGTGGAGGAGGACCTGGGCCGCGCGGTGGCGCTGGAAGTCGCCCGGCAGCTGGTGGTGTTCCTCAAGCGTCCCGGTGGGCAATCACAGTTCAGCGTGACGTTGTCGCTGCAAAAGCAGGGCAGTCGGTTTGATGACCTGCATGCCTGGATCGCCGAAAACCTCACCCGCGACCTGGGCCTGTCGAGCCTGGCCGCCGAGGTCGGTATGAGCGAACGCAGCTTTGTGCGGCACTACCGCGCCGACACCGGCCAGACCCCGGCGCGGGCGGTGGAGTTGATTCGCGTGGAAACCGCTCGCCGCCTGTTGTCCGACACCGCTGTGTCGATCAAACGGGTGGCGGTGCAATGTGGCTTCGGTAGTGAGGAAACCTTGCGCCGCAGCTTTTTGCGGGCCATGGGAGTGACGCCACAGGCCTATCGCGAGCGCTTCGCCGTCAGCCCTCAAGCAGATCCAGCAATGCCTTGAGCGTGGCCTCGGGGGCTTCCTGTGGGATGTTGTGGTCGACACCCGCCAGCACGCGGCGCTCATAGAGCCCCGTGAAGTGCTCGACGTCTTCATCGTGTGCCGGCGCAGGCCCCACACCGTCGTCGGCGTCGTGCCGTTGCGGTCAGGCGGGTTCCTGGTTCACGTATTTGGCCCGATCCGGCGTGAACGTCACGATCATGTTCGTGCTGGAGCAGGTCAGGGTGCGCTCCTGGGTCAAGTCGATGTCCAGGTCTTCACCGCGCAGGCCCTGCCATTGGGCGAGGTACTTGAGACAGCCGAATTTTTCGTTTTTCTTCAGGCTGCGGCTGACGCCACCTTTCCACCCCAGTACCGGCAACTCACCGGCCAGGCAGCGTTGCGCCAGTTCGGGAAACTTCACCGCGCGGTCGCGGCCGATTTCCCAGCATTTGATCAGGCCCCGGTCCTGGCCCTCCCAGAGGTCTTCGCGGGTCAGGCCTCTTCGGGGTGGGGTGGTGATGGGGCGTTTGATATGGGTCATGTCAGGTCCTTGAGTCGGGTTTTTATCGGGCAGCTCCGCTGCACCCGTGAGAGCAACGATCTTAGGAGGGGTTTGGGGGGCTGGCAACTCGAAACGGGACGTCACTAGTTTTTGTGGCGAGGGGATTTATCCCCGTTGGGCTGCGAAGCAGCCCCCTAAAC
>NZ_MUOA01000127.1:0-6653 GCF_002001065.1 Pseudomonas sp. A25(2017)
CGATGGCGTTCGATCAGCTTGCATCCATTTTGAATGTACTACCGCTATCGCGAGCAAGCTCCGCCCCCACAGGTCCGGTGGTGTGCCTGGATGTGCCGGTTGTCCCCAGCCCCCTGTGGGAGCGAGCTTGCTCGCGATGGCGTTCGATCAGCTTGCATCCATTTTGAATGTGCTACCGCTATCGCGAGCAAGCTCGGCTCCCACAGGTCCGGTGGTGTGCCTGGATGTGCCGGTTGTCCCCAGCCCCCTGTGGGAGCCAAGCTTGCTCGCGATGACGGTGGGTCAGCTTGCATCCATTTTGAATGTACTACCGCTATCGCGAGCAAGCTCGGCTCCCACAGGTCCGATGGTGTGCCTGGATGTACCGGTTGTCCCCAGCCCCCTGTGGGAGCGAGCTTGCTCGCGATGACGTTCGATCAGGCATTCGCCCTGTGGAGTTGGGCCAATGCCTCTTCAGCCAACCGCCGCGTCAGCTCGGCCGTCGACAGTTCGCGGCCCAGGGGGAAGGCCTGGCCGGCCCAGAGGTTGCTGAAGTCTGCTTCGCCCTTGGCGCGCAAGGGCATCAACGCACCGCCGGCCAGCGGGAAGGCCGGGGCCAGCGGGCTCATCGGGCCTACTTCGCGCATCACCCGGTTGACGATGCCTCGGGCCGGGCGACCGGTGAACAGGTTGGTGACAGCGGTCTGGCTTTCCTTGGCCGTGCGCAAGGCGCGGTGATGGGAGGCGCTGATCTTCGCCTCGGGCGTGAACAGGTAGGCGCTGCCCAATTGCACCGCCGAAGCACCCAGGGCGAATGCCGCGACGATCCCCCGCGCATCGCCAATGCCGCCAGCAGCGATCACCGGCACCTTCACCGCATCCACCACCTGCGGCAGCAAGGCAAACAGTCCAACTTGGGTGTTGAGGTCGTCGCTGAGGAACATCCCGCGATGACCACCGGCTTCGTAACCCATGGCAATGATCGCGTCGCAACCATGCTGTTCCAGCCAGATGGCCTCCTCGACGGTGGTGGCCGAGGAAAGGATTTTCGCGCCAGTGGCCTTCACCCGATCCAGCAAGGATTTTTCCGGCAGGCCGAAATGGAAGCTGACCACTTTCGGACGCATCTCTTCCAGCACCCGGCAGGCGGCATCATCGAAGGGCGTGCGGTTGGACACCGGGGTCGGCGCGTCGAAGTCGACGCCCAGTTCCTGGTAATACGGCTTGAGCCGTTGCTTCCAGGCCTCGGCCCGCTGTTCGTCGAAGGCCGGCGGCTGGTGACAGAAGAAATTCACATTGAACGGCTTGTCGGTCTGCTCGCCGATGGTCGTCAGCGCCTGGCGCAGTTGTTCGACATCAAGCATCGCCGCCGGCATCGAACCCAGCCCGCCGGCATTGCACGTCGCGATCACCATGGCCGGCCCGGTCACCCCGGCCAGCGGCCCCTGGATGATGGGCAGCTCGATACCGAGCAGGTCAAGAATGCGGGTGTCTGGCCACTGGCTCATGTGCGGGGTCTCCGAGGGCAGAAGGAAACAGCGTTTTTAGCAGGTGTGGGGCGGCGAGGGCCAGTCGAGTTTTTCAATCCCGCGTTCGCCGCTTGATCCCGACGCCGTGAGGGTTACCATGCGGGCTTCATACATCAAGGAGCCCAACCCATGGACGTGAAACTCAAGACCGTCGAACCCTTCACCGTGGCCGGTTTGCAGGTGCGTACCCGCAACACCGACGAGCAGCAGCCCGACACCGCCCGAATCGGCCCGATGTGGCAGCAGTTCTTCAACGAAGGGCTGTTCGACACGATTCCGGCCCGGCAGTCGGAGTCGTTCGTCTACGGGGTGTATTCCCATTACGAGTCCGACGCCACCGGCCACTTCGATGTGACGGCCGGGGTGCAGGTGGATGCGACCAGCGCAGGCTATCCTGCCGTGGACATCGAGGGCGGGGATTACCTGGTGTTTGCGGCCAAGGGGCCGATGCCCGAGTGCGTGATCCAGACCTGGGGCCTGATCTGGGCGTACTTCGCGGATAACCCGCAGACATTGCGCCGTTTCACCACCGATTTCGAGGTCTACAGCGGCCCCGACTCGGTGGCGATCTACATTGGCATTCAATCCCCGGACGAGCGCTCCAGCGCCAGCAACTGACGCTTGCGCTCCACGCCCCAGCGATAGCCCGACAGGTTGCCGTCGCTGCGCACCACCCGGTGGCAAGGGATCGCCACCGCCAGGCTGTTGGCGCCGCAGGCCTGGGCCACGGCGCGCACGGCCTTGGGCATACCGATGCGCTGGGCAATCTCGGCATAGCTGGCGGTGCTGCCCACGGGAATGTCCCGCAACGCTTGCCAGACCCGTTCCTGGAAGGCGGTGCCGCGCAGGTCCAAGGGCAGGTCCAGGCCCAGGGCCGGCGCTTCGATGAAGCCAACCACCTGGGCGATCAACTGCTCGAACTCGCGGTCGGCGCCAATCAGGTTGGCCCGGCGGAATTTGTCTTGCAGGTCGCGCACCAACGTGTCCGGGTCGTCCCCCAGCAGAATCGCACACACGCCACGCTCGCTTTGCGCCACCAGGATAGCCCCGAGGGCGCATTGGCCGACGGCGAAACGGATGTCGGTGTTCTGCCCGGCGGCGCGATAGTCGGCGGGTTTCATGCCCAACACCTTGTCGGCAGCCTCATAAAAGCGGCTGTTGGAGTTGAAACCGGCGTCGTACAGCGCCTCGGTGATCGTGCCGCCATCGGCCAGGCGTTCGCGTACCTTGCGTGAGCGGTGGGCGGCGGCATAACCCTTGGGGGTCAGGCCGGTGACGGCCTTGAAAACCCGATGAAAATGGAAGGGACTCAACCCCGCGCTGTCTGCCAGCTCATTCAGGCCTGGCAGTTCCTCGGCCGCCTCGATCTGCCGGCAAGCGGCGGCAACCCGTGCCGCTTGTTGGGCGGCGATCTGGGTCTGGTCCCGGGCCACGCGCTTGCTGGGCCGGTAGCCGGCTGCCTGGGCTTGCTCCGGCGTGTCGAAGAACTCGACGTTGCGCGGGTTGGGCAGGCGCGACAGGCTGCTGGGATGGCAATAGATGCCGGTGGTTTTCACGCCATAGACGAAGGTGCCGTCGGCGCGAGGATCGCGGGCGAGCACGGCGGCCCAGCGAGGATCCAGTTCAGGGGCGAGAGTGTTCGAAGTGCTGTTCATGGTCGTTATTCCATTGGCCCGTTTTGGCTACATTAGCGAGCCTGCGAGATGGCAACACTCCGGGTCTTGCGGTTGAATTCTGCACCTTCATCCGGCGGTGCGAAACGTCAGGTTGATCCGCTGGGCGCCCAAGCGCGGGTGCTGGCCTTCCTTGAGCGGCAGCACGCCGTGGTAACGCAAGCGGTCCACGCCGCCCCAGACCACGATGTCGCCATGGAACAACGGGATGCGCAGGCTTTTGTCGCTGCGCTCGAAGCCGCCGAACTGGAACACCGCCGGCAGGCCCAAGGACATCGAGACGATGGGCGCGGCGAAGGAGCGCTCGTTCTTGTCCTGGTGCCGCGACATCCGCGCGCCGGGCACGTAGCGGTTGATCAGGCAGGCGTCGGGCTCGAAATGCTCGAAGTGCGCCTGCCGGGCGGCGGCCTGGGCCAGTTCGCGAAATACCGTCGGCATGTCGGGCCAGGGGTGGCCGGTCTGCGGGTCATGGGCAGTGTAGCGATAGCCGCTGCGGTCGGTGGTCCAGCCCAGCGCACCGCAACTGCTCAAGGCCACCGACATGGTAAAGCCGCCGGGCGTGACCATCTGCCGGAACGGCGCCGCCTGCAAGACGCTGTCCAGCGCCGGCAGCAAGCGCTCGAGCCAGGGCAGGGCGAACCCGCGCAGCACGTACGCTTGCTGGCCGATCTGCTCGACCTGGCCGGGCGGGGTGGGCGCCTGGTCGGCGAACAGGTCCAATGTGAGCGGTGTGTCATTACTGCGCATCATGAAAAATGATTCCCAAGGTGTGCCGCCTGCCGCTGTGCACGCAACTGACGCCATGGCGCATGTTCACCCGATAATACCCGCGAACGCCTTTGACCGGACGCTGGTGCACGGCAAACACCACGGCGTCGCCCTGTTTCAGATCGATGACCTGGGGCCGCGATTGCATGCGCGGGCGCTGTTCGGTGAGGACAAATTCGCCGCCGGTAAAATCCCGGCCCGGTTCCGACAGCAGGATCGCCACCTGCAACGGGAACACCTGCTCGCCGTACAGATCCTGGTGCAGACAGTTGTAGTCCTGTGGACCGTATTGCAGCAATAACGGCGTAGGGCGCTGTTGCCCGGCGGCGTGACAGCGCTGGATGAACTCGGCGTGTGCGTGGGGGTAGCGTACCTCCAGGCCCATGCATTCATTCCAGCGGTTCGCCAGCGGCACCAGCTTTGGGTACAACGACTGACGCAGCTGTTGGATGAGGTCGGGCAGCGGATAGCGAAAATACTGATACTCGCCGCGCCCGAACCCATGGCGGGCCATGATCACCCGCGAACGAAAAAGCCCGGGTTTGGCGTACAGACCACTCAGCAGCCGGCATTGTGTTGTTGGCAGCAGGTTGCGAATGACTGCACAGCCGTCCTGGTCGAGACTGTTCTCCAAGGTGGGCCAGTCCAGGTCGTGTATGCATTGGATTAGCGAGGGTAGGGACATGATGACAATCCTTGGTAGAAAGGACTGGTCAGTCTGGGGAGTGCTTTGACGGCTGGCACTCCGGATCTTGCGGTGTGTCAACGGCCGAGCGCTCACCTATCCTGAGCTGACACACCCGTCACCCTGTGGCGAGAGGATTATCTGTGGGAGCAAGGCTTGCCCGCGATGAAGGCAACGCGTTCTGTCGGGGTGAACGAGGCGCCTTCATCGCGGGCAAGCCTTGCTCCCACAATGGGGATGACCCTCGCACAAAAACAGTTTGATGAGCTGTTACAGCGCTTTGCTGACCTTGACGTCGCTGATCACATCGTCGGTCTGGCCATGCAGCTTTTGCAATGCGGCCCTGGCTTCTTCTTCGGTGCCGGTTTCCAGTTGCGCGAATTCGAAGCGGCGTTCGTCGTTGAGCTTGTACTTGATGACGTATTTGGTCGTCTGGGCCACGGTTTTGCCTGTCTTGAATAAGGGGCGATTCAGCTCAGTTTCGAGCTGGAACGCCGGATGATTTTGATCTTGTGGGTCAGGGTCGGCTTGCGCGTGACGCTGATTGCACGGTGGCTGACGGTGTCGATGGTGATGTTCCAGAAACCGGTGCTAGGGGCAGTGATCCGGGCCGGGAAGGTGTCGAACGCGCCGCCGTGATACGTGTGCCGGCCGCCGTTCTTGAAGCTGCGGAAGTTGGCGTCGTTCATCAAACGGATGTTACACATTTGGGAGCATTCGATGACGACGATGTCGTCTTCGTTCAGGTGCTCGCGCTGGTGAATGAATTTCATGGGCGCCTCCAGAAGGGCTTTTTCTACAAAATCAAAACGATAGCAAGGGGCAATGATGCGCAGTTTATCAGCCCCGAGTGTTAATATCCGGCCCGCGCTCCAGGCTTTGTTCATTTATCGCAGGAAGCGGGAAAAAAAAGCGGTGCGGCACCGGAGAAAAACGGCGTCTGCACTGTCGGAGGATCTTTATTGGAGGAATCATATGAAGCGCAGCGTGTGGGTGTTGGCATTGGCCATGAGTGGATGTGCATCGGTATCGGACATCAACCAGACGCCCCCCACCATGAGCGTCATCTCCGGAAAGAAGCCTCACGAATATGCCAAGTGTGTGTCCGACAAGCTGGCCAGCAGCCGTGGCTCGCTGCAAATGGAGCCGCACAAGAACGGCGTACGACTGATCGTCCCGGGCAAACTGTCGACCCTGCCGGCGGCGGTGTTCGACATTGACGAGCGCTCCAGTGGCAGCAGCATCAAGCTGCACGAAAGCCTGTCCAACGTACCGGTGCGCCCGGGCGATGTGCAGGATGCGGCCAACGCCTGCATTTCCGGCTGATCACACTCAGCGCCTGACGAGCGGGCCGGGCATCGGATAAACTGCTGCCCCTCGACAAAAAATGCCGCCACGGTTCACGTTGGCGGCATTGTCATTTATGGAGTCAGTCGATGAAACGCGAGCAGGTGCGCGAGCGCCATGCAGAAGGTCTTATCTGTGCCACCCACGTGATTCAGAACCCGGCGAGCCCGGGCGAATGGATTGTGTTCTTCAAGAAAAGCGCCGGGCGCAGTTTTTTCCTGGTGGATGACCTGGACGAAGTCGAGTCCTTCGCCCGTCTCGATGAATTGATCGAAACCTTGCGCGGGGTGGGCATCAAGTTCGCCGAGATCCACATTTGACTACTTGCACACCACCACGACGCTGCGGCTGGTGAAATTGCCGACGTCGACGCCCAGGGTCTTCTCGCTTTCCTTGGCCTGGGGTGTGCCGTCGGTGCCGACGATGCGATAGCCGGTACCGGCACAGGACGCGTCAGCCTTTTCGTAGCACGTCGCCCAGGAGTTGGCCTCGCCCGAGCAGTCGATGGCCAGGCCTTGCTCGCCGTTGTTCAGGTAGGTTTTTTCGGCCGAGGCACAGCCCGCCAGGGCCAGGACTGTAAACAGCGCCAGAAGTGTCTTCATGGGATCGTCATCGAGAAGGGAAGGGCAACGGCGAGGTTATAGCGAATGGCCATTGCGGTACAGCTGAACA
>NZ_MUOA01000114.1:0-6183 GCF_002001065.1 Pseudomonas sp. A25(2017)
GGCGCCCCGTTAACCACGACGGCCGAACGCAGGCATTGCGCAGTGGGCACCTCGGCATGGATGCCGAGGTAGCCGCGCTGGGCCATGGATGGCCCTTCGCGGCGGCCCACGGAGCAATGCCGGAGTGAGGGCATGCCGAGCCTAGGCGAGGCACCGAGTGGTGGGGCATGAGCGTTTTGCTTACTTTTGCGCTTCTCAAAAGTGAGCCGCCGTCAGGGCGGAACCCTAAGCAGCCGTTACCGCAGCAACGGATATACACCCTTACCCCAATCCACAGCCTTAAGTGAACAGCATTACCTGTGGGAGCGGGCTTGCTCGCGAAGGCGTCATCACTCAAACCGCAGTTATCGCACACAAAAAAATACCCCAGCCTCTCGACCGGGGTATTTCTTCAAGCACTTATCTCTACATCAATGGTTAACCGCCCCACTCGCCCCCAGGCCAGTCTGCGAACGCACGAACTGCGGGAAGAACAGCGCCCGCTCGTTGGCACCTTCAGTCGACTTGTCGGTGATGGAGAAGAACCAGATGCCGACAAAGGCAATGGCCATCGAGAACAGCGCAGGGTATTCATACGGGAAGATCGCCTTCTCGTGACCCATGATCTGCACCCAGATGGTCGGACCGAGCACCATCAGGCCCACGGCACTGACCAGGCCCAGCCAGCCGCCAATCATGGCGCCACGGGTGGTCAGCTTCTTCCAGTACATCGAGAGCAGCAGTACCGGGAAGTTGCAGCTCGCCGCGATGGAGAACGCCAGGCCCACCATGAACGCGATGTTCTGCTTCTCGAACAGGATACCCAGGCCGATCGCCAGCACCGCCAGGGCGATGGTGGTGATTTTCGAGACGCGAATCTCGTCCTTCTCGTTGGCCTTGCCTTTCTTGATCACACTGGCATACAGGTCATGGGACACCGCCGAAGCACCGGCCAGGGTCAGGCCCGCGACGACCGCCAGGATGGTGGCAAAGGCTACCGCCGAGATGAAGCCCAGGAAGATACTGCCGCCCACAGCGTTGGCCAGGTGCACCGCCGCCATGTTGTTGCCGCCGAGCAAGGCACCTGCCGCGTCCTTGAAGGCCGGGTTGGTGCTGACCAGCAGGATCGCGCCGAAGCCGATGATGAAGGTCAGGATGTAGAAGTAACCGATGAAGCCAGTGGCATACAGCACGCTCTTGCGCGCTTCCTTGGCGTCGCTCACGGTGAAGAAGCGCATCAGGATGTGCGGCAAGCCAGCGGTACCGAACATCAGTGCCAGCCCCAGGGAGAAGGCCGAGATCGGATCCTTCACCAGGCCGCCTGGGCTCATGATCGCCTCACCTTTAGGGTGAACCTTGACCGCCTCGGCAAACAGCATGTTGAAGTCGAAGTTGACGTGCTTCATGACCATCAGGGCCATGAACGAAGCACCCGAGAGCAACAGCACCGCCTTGATGATCTGTACCCAGGTGGTGGCCAGCATGCCGCCGAACAACACGTAGAGGCACATCAGGATACCGACCAGGATCACCGCAACGTGGTAGTCCAGGCCGAACAGCAGCTGGATCAGCTTGCCGGCACCGACCATTTGCGCGATCAGGTAGAACGCCACCACCACCAGCGAGCCGCTGGCAGACAGGGTGCGGATCTGGGTTTGCCCCAGGCGGTAGGACGCCACGTCGGCAAAGGTATATTTACCCAGGTTACGCAGGCGCTCGGCGATCAGGAACAGGATGATCGGCCAGCCCACCAGGAAGCCGATGGAGTAGATCAAGCCATCGTAGCCCGAGGTGAACACCAGCGCGGAAATCCCCAGGAAGGACGCCGCCGACATGTAGTCGCCGGCAATGGCCAGGCCATTCTGGAAGCCGGTGATCTTGCCGCCGGCCGCATAGTAGTCGGCCGCCGAGTTGTTTTTCTTGGACGCCCAGTAGGTGATATACAAAGTCGCGCCGACGAAGGCCACGAACATCAGGATAGCCGCGACGTTGAGGGGTTGTTTCTGCACGGCGCCGGTCAGGGCTTCAGCCGCCCAGGCGCCCGGGGCGAACGCTGCGATGCTCAATAGAGCCAGTAGACGCCGGATCATTGCTGAGCCTCCTTGAGAATCGCATTGTTCAAGTCGTCGAACTCGCCGTTGGCGCGCCGTACGTAGATACCAGTCAGGATGAAGGCCGAGAGAATCAGGCCGACACCGATGGGAATGCCCCAGGTGATAGTGGACTCAGGCGAGATCTTGGCCCCGAGAATGTGTGGCCCGTAGGCGATCAGAAGAATGAAGCCGGAATACAGCCCAAGCATGATCGCCGAGAGAATCCAGGCGAACTTTTCCCTTTTTCTCACCAGCTCCTTGAAGCGCGGGCTGTTTTGAATCGAGAGGTAAATGCTGTCGTTCATTGTTTTTATCCTCGCAGCACAGATTTAATTGGAACAACCCTACTCTATGCGGCTCAAGGCCAGGTTCCAGACGACCTTAGTATTAGAACGACATGACGGTGTTGCCCGTTTCCTTCACATTTTCCGCAGTTCCCTTTGTGGGAGCGGGCTTGCTCGCGAATGCAGTGTGTCAGTCAACACATGGTTAACTGAAAAATCGCATTCGCGAGCAAGCCCGCTCCCACAGGGATTTGTGCAGGACCAAGGATCTGCGGGCACAAAAAAAAGCCGCATGACACAAGTCATGCGGCTTTTCGGAACAGCTAAACCAGGCCGATTACTTGCCGGTCCACTCCTTCACGCGATCCGGGTGCTTGGCGACCCAGTCCTTGGCAGCAGCGTCAGGCTTGGCACCTTCCTGAATCGCCAGCATGACTTCGCCGATCTCGTCTTTCGAAGCCCACTGGAACTTCTTCAGGAACTCGACCACTTCCGGCGCCTTGGCCTCCAGGCCCTTGCTGCCGATGCTGTTTACAGTCTCAGCCGCGCCGTAGACGCCTTTCGGGTCTTCCAGGAAGCGCAGTTTCCACTTGGCGAACATCCAGTGCGGCACCCAACCGGTAACGGCGATGGATTCGTTTTTCTTCTCGGCACGGGTCAGCTCGGCAATCATGCCAGCGCCGGAACTGGCCTTGAGTTGATAACCGGTCAGGTCGTAATCCTTGATAGCCTGTTCGGTCTTGAGCATCACGCCAGAACCGGCGTCGATGCCGACGATACGCTTCTTGAAGGAGTCGTCGGTCTTGAGATCCTCAAGCGACTTGGCCTTGACGTACTCCGGCACGATCAGGCCGATTTTCGCGTCCTTGAAGTTGGGACCGTAATCGACCACCTGGTCCTTGTTCTTGGTCCAATAGTCGCCGTGAGTCACTGGCAGCCAGGCCGAGAGCATCGCGTCGAGTTTACCGGTGGCCACGCCTTGCCACATGATCCCGGTCGCGACCGCTTGCAACTTCACGTCATAACCGAGTTTCTGCTTGATCACTTCGGCGGCCACGTGGGTGGTCGCGACGCTGTCGGACCAGCCGTCAACGTAACCGATGCTCAGGGTTTTGGTTTCGGCGCTGGCCAAGGTGGAACTGATGGCCAGTACCAGTGCGGCACCTGCGCCCAAGAGTCGTCGCATCTTCATCGTTACTTCCCCGAAAGTGCTGCGCCCGACGGATGCCGGGCGGCGTCAACGTATAGTTATGATGCTCAGCGCCCCCATCACGCTCGCCCTCAAACCGGCCTGAACGCCAGTGGAGTACTGACTCGCTGATCATCAACCTGCGCCGATCCGGAACCTGCTCTGTCTGCGACGTCGAGGCAACGAGAAACGACATCAGAACGCCAGCTCTCAGTTCAGGGCATTTGTAGCACCGCCACACGTGAGGTTTAGCCGTCATATCCGGCAAACGCCAGATAACTAGCCGCCGCCGCGCACGACCGTGTATCGTCCCGCTACTATCGCACCCCGTCCGTGCCTGTTTTGTGCCCATCATGGCACTTGGCTCTGCTTCGGTGGTCATAGCCTGCGAACCTCATTCGGCACCTTCCTTTAAGGGATCCAGTCATGCTCCGTTCCTTGCGCTTCGCTGCCCTTCTCGGCGGCCTTATCCTGAGTGCGTCCGCGCTGGCGGCAGATATTGACGCCGCCAGCTATGGCTACCCCTTGACCAACCCGTTCGAGGCGACCATCGCCACCACGCCACCGGACCTGCGTCCGGAGTTGCCGCTGATCGAAGACATCAACCAGGCGGACCACAGCCTGACCCTGCGCCCGGAACGCGAGTTCATCCTGCCGGACAACTTCTGGCCGGTGAAAAGCCTCACCTACCGCATGGCCACCCAGGACAAACCCGCGCCGCTGATCTTCCTCATCGCCGGCACCGGTGCGCGCTTTGACAGTAGCATTAATGAATACCTCAAGCGCCTCTACTACAAGGCCGGCTACCACGTGGTGCAGTTGTCATCGCCCACCAGCTTCGACTTCATGAGCGCCGCTTCACGCTTCGCCACGCCAGGCATTTCCAAGGAAGACGCCGAAGACATGTACCGGGTGATGCAGGCCGTGCGCGCGCAGAACCCCAAGCTGCCGGTGACCGAGTATTACCTGACCGGTTATAGCCTAGGTGCCCTGGACGCGGCCTTCGTCGCGCACCTGGACGAAACCCGGCGCAGCTTCAACTTCAAGAAGGTGCTGCTGCTGAACCCGCCGGTGAACCTCTACACCTCGATCACCAACCTGGACAAACTGGTCCAGACCGAGGTCAAGGGCATCAACAACACCACGACCTTCTATGAGCTGGTGCTGAACAAGCTGACCCGCTACTTCCAGCAAAAAGGCTACATCGACCTCAACGATGCGCTGCTCTATGACTTCCAGCAGTCCAAGCAACACTTGAGCAACGAGCAGATGGCCATGTTGATCGGCACCTCGTTCCGCTTCTCGGCGGCTGACATCGCGTTCACCTCGGACCTGATCAACCGGCGCGGCCTGATCATCCCGCCCAAGTTCCCGATTACCGAAAGCACCAGCCTGACGCCATTCCTCAAGCGTGCATTGCAATGCGATTTCGACTGTTACCTCACCGAGCAGGTGATCCCGATGTGGCGCGCGCGTACCGACGGCGGCAGCCTGCTGCAACTGGTCGACCAGGTCAGCCTGTACGCGTTGAAGGATTACCTGCACGACAGCCCGAAGATTGCCGTCATGCACAACGCCGACGACGTCATTCTCGGCCCGGGCGACCTGGGTTTCCTGCGCAAGACCTTTGGCGATCGCCTGACGGTTTATCCACTGGGCGGCCACTGCGGCAACCTTAACTACCGCGTCAACAGCGACGCCATGCTGGAGTTCTTCCGTGGCTAAATATCTGCTGCTTATCGCCGCGTTAATAAGCGCGGGCATGGTCCACGCCGACAACAGCAAGGCCAATGCGCCAGTGGTGGTGGATTCGGACGGTTTCAAGGAACCGTTGACCAAGCTCAAGTTCAACCCGGGGCTGGACCAGCGCGAGTTCGAGCGCTCGACCCTAAACGCCCTGAACGTCTATGACCCGCTGGAGTCGTGGAACCGCCGGGTCTATCACTTCAACTACCGCTTCGACCAGTGGGTGTTCCTGCCCGTTGTCGATGGCTACCGCTACATCACCCCCAGCTTCATGCGCACCGGGGTCAGCAACTTCTTCAACAACCTGGGGGACGTGCCTAACCTGATGAACAGCCTGCTGCAATTCAAGGGCAAGCGTTCGATGGAAACCACGGCACGACTGCTGCTCAACACCACCGTCGGCATCGCCGGCCTGTGGGACCCAGCCACCGCCATGGGCCTGCCGCGCCAGAGCGAAGATTTCGGCCAGACCCTGGGCTTCTACGGCGTGCCTGGCGGCGCGTATTTCGTGCTGCCGATCTTCGGCCCTTCAAACCTGCGCGACACTTCGGGCCTGCTGGTGGACTACACAGCCGAATCGGCGATCAACTTCCTGAACGTCTCCGAAGTCAGCTCCAACCACCCGGAGCTCTTGCTCCTGCGCGGTGTGGACAAGCGCTACCAGACCAGTTTCCGCTACGGGCAACTGAACACGCCGTTCGAATATGAAAAGGTGCGCTACGTGTACACCGAGTCGCGCAAGTTGCAGATTGCCGAATAAACCAACGCCTGACGCAAATCCCAATGTGGGAGCGGGCTTGCTCGCGAATGCGGTGTGCCAGATGACATGTTCGTCAACTGACACACCGCATTCGCGAGCAAGCCCGCTCCCACAGTGGTTATGAGTTGTCAG
>NZ_MUOA01000130.1:0-3353 GCF_002001065.1 Pseudomonas sp. A25(2017)
TCAGCAGATAGGGGTTTCGGAATTTAATCTTGACGATGACCTACTCTCACATGGGGAAACCCCACACTACCATCGGCGATGCATCGTTTCACTGCTGAGTTCGGGATGGGATCAGGTGGTTCCAATGCTCTATGGTCGTCAAGAAATTCGGGTACTGAGTCGTGGCCCGTTGGCCTCGCTTCAGCAAATTGGGTATGTGATAGCGTCGGTGTTTTGTGAGATTCGAACTTTCGGTTCGTTTCGTCTTCACACACCGCAATCTGGTCTCTTTCGAGTTCGCAAATTGCTTGGGTGTTATATGGTCAAGCCTCACGGGCAATTAGTACAGGTTAGCTCAACGCCTCACAGCGCTTACACACCCTGCCTATCAACGTCGTAGTCTTCGACGGCCCTTCAGGGGACTCAAGGTCCCAGTGAGATCTCATCTTGAGGCAAGTTTCCCGCTTAGATGCTTTCAGCGGTTATCTTTCCCGAACATAGCTACCCGGCAATGCCACTGGCGTGACAACCGGAACACCAGAGGTTCGTCCACTCCGGTCCTCTCGTACTAGGAGCAGCCCCTCTCAAATCTCAAACGTCCACGGCAGATAGGGACCGAACTGTCTCACGACGTTCTAAACCCAGCTCGCGTACCACTTTAAATGGCGAACAGCCATACCCTTGGGACCGGCTTCAGCCCCAGGATGTGATGAGCCGACATCGAGGTGCCAAACACCGCCGTCGATATGAACTCTTGGGCGGTATCAGCCTGTTATCCCCGGAGTACCTTTTATCCGTTGAGCGATGGCCCTTCCATACAGAACCACCGGATCACTAAGACCTACTTTCGTACCTGCTCGACGTGTCTGTCTCGCAGTCAAGCGCGCTTTTGCCTTTATACTCTACGACCGATTTCCGACCGGTCTGAGCGCACCTTCGTACTCCTCCGTTACTCTTTAGGAGGAGACCGCCCCAGTCAAACTACCCACCATACACTGTCCTCGATCCGGATAACGGACCTGAGTTAGAACCTCAAAGTTGCCAGGGTGGTATTTCAAGGATGGCTCCACGCGAACTGGCGTCCACGCTTCAAAGCCTCCCACCTATCCTACACAAGCAAATTCAAAGTCCAGTGCAAAGCTATAGTAAAGGTTCACGGGGTCTTTCCGTCTAGCCGCGGATACACTGCATCTTCACAGCGATTTCAATTTCACTGAGTCTCGGGTGGAGACAGCGCCGCCATCGTTACGCCATTCGTGCAGGTCGGAACTTACCCGACAAGGAATTTCGCTACCTTAGGACCGTTATAGTTACGGCCGCCGTTTACCGGGGCTTCGATCAAGAGCTTCGCGTTAGCTAACCCCATCAATTAACCTTCCGGCACCGGGCAGGCGTCACACCCTATACGTCCACTTTCGTGTTTGCAGAGTGCTGTGTTTTTAATAAACAGTCGCAGCGGCCTGGTATCTTCGACCGGCGTGGGCTTACGCAGCAAGTGCTTCACCCTCACCGGCGCACCTTCTCCCGAAGTTACGGTGCCATTTTGCCTAGTTCCTTCACCCGAGTTCTCTCAAGCGCCTTGGTATTCTCTACCCAACCACCTGTGTCGGTTTGGGGTACGGTTCCTGGTTACCTGAAGCTTAGAAGCTTTTCTTGGAAGCATGGCATCAACCACTTCGTCACCCAAAGGGTAACTCGTCATCAGCTCTCGGCCTTGGAATCCCGGATTTACCTAAGATTCCAGCCTACCACCTTAAACTTGGACAACCAACGCCAAGCTGGCCTAGCCTTCTCCGTCCCTCCATCGCAATAACCAGAAGTACAGGAATATTAACCTGTTTTCCATCGACTACGCTTTTCAGCCTCGCCTTAGGGACCGACTAACCCTGCGTCGATTAACGTTGCGCAGGAAACCTTGGTCTTTCGGCGTGGGTGTTTTTCACACCCATTGTCGTTACTCATGTCAGCATTCGCACTTCTGATACCTCCAGCAAGCTTCTCAACTCACCTTCACAGGCTTACAGAACGCTCCTCTACCGCATCACTTACGTGATACCCGTAGCTTCGGTGTATGGTTTGAGCCCCGTTACATCTTCCGCGCAGGCCGACTCGACTAGTGAGCTATTACGCTTTCTTTAAAGGGTGGCTGCTTCTAAGCCAACCTCCTAGCTGTCTAAGCCTTCCCACATCGTTTCCCACTTAACCATAACTTTGGGACCTTAGCTGACGGTCTGGGTTGTTTCCCTTTTCACGACGGACGTTAGCACCCGCCGTGTGTCTCCCATGCTCGGCACTTGTAGGTATTCGGAGTTTGCATCGGTTTGGTAAGTCGGGATGACCCCCTAGCCGAAACAGTGCTCTACCCCCTACAGTGATACATGAGGCGCTACCTAAATAGCTTTCGAGGAGAACCAGCTATCTCCGAGCTTGATTAGCCTTTCACTCCGATCCACAGGTCATCCGCTAACTTTTCAACGGTAGTCGGTTCGGTCCTCCAGTTAGTGTTACCCAACCTTCAACCTGCCCATGGATAGATCGCCCGGTTTCGGGTCTATTCCCAGCGACTAGACGCCCTATTAAGACTCGCTTTCGCTACGCCTCCCCTATTCGGTTAAGCTCGCCACTGAAAATAAGTCGCTGACCCATTATACAAAAGGTACGCAGTCACCCAACAAAGTGGGCTCCCACTGCTTGTACGCATACGGTTTCAGGATCTATTTCACTCCCCTCTCCGGGGTTCTTTTCGCCTTTCCCTCACGGTACTAGTTCACTATCGGTCAGTCAGTAGTATTTAGCCTTGGAGGATGGTCCCCCCATATTCAGACAAAGTTTCTCGTGCTCCGTCCTACTCGATTTCATGACTAAGAGATTTTCGCGTACAGGGCTATCACCCACTATGGCCGCACTTTCCAGAGCGTTCCGCTAATCTCAAAGCCACTTAAGGGCTAGTCCCCGTTCGCTCGCCACTACTAAGGGAATCTCGGTTGATTTCTTTTCCTCAGGGTACTTAGATGTTTCAGTTCCCCTGGTTCGCCTCTTGCACCTATGTATTCAGTACAAGATAACCATCTTATGATGGCTGGGTTCCCCCATTCAGACATCTCCGGATCAAAGTCTGTTTGCCGACTCCCCGAAGCTTTTCGCAGGCTACCACGTCTTTCATCGCCTCTGACTGCCAAGGCATCCACCGTATGCGCTTCTTCACTTGACCATATAACCCCAAGCAATCTGGTTATACTGTGAAGACGACATTCGCCGAAAATTCGATCTGGCTCTGAGAGCCACTCACAAATTTTACCTTAGCCTGATCCGTTACCAGTGAAAGTAACGTTCAGTCTATCTTTCTATCACATACCCAAATTTTTAAAGAACGA
>NZ_MUOA01000131.1:0-2658 GCF_002001065.1 Pseudomonas sp. A25(2017)
ACAACCGAAGCATTAGTGGCACTGGCCCGCAAGCTTGCCCGAGTGGTATTCGCCCTGCTGAAGAACCAGAGCGAATACTTACCGAAAGGCATTTAAGGGGTAGCCCCGTACCATAGAATCTCCCACATTAGAGATGTGGTGATCTTTAGCCTTGGCTGGTTTCGACCTGCGGCTTGTGGGCGACAAAACGCATCATCCACTCCGCCACCGTGGTGCCGTGGTGCTCGTGGGCAAGGCTCGCCACACCCTGGCTATAGATCTGCTCGCCGAGGTGCTGCTGGCGAATCTCCAGCAAGGCCCGGGAATAATCGTGGATGAACTCTGGGTGCCCCTGGAAGCACAGCACCTGGTCGTTGATGTGGTAGGCGGCGAATGGGCAGAAATCGCTGGAGGCGATGACGGTCGCGCTTTCGGGCAGTTCGGTGACCTGGTCTTGATGGCTGATCAGCAAGGTCAATTCTTCCATCACCGGGCTCATCCAAGGCGCCTTGGCGGCGAGTTTGTAGCGATGGGTACCGACGCCCCAGCCTTGGGTGGCGCGTTCAGTCTTACCGCCCAGCAACAACGCCAACAGCTGGTGACCAAAGCACACACCGAGCAATTTATCGCCGCGCTGATAGCGCTCCAGCAGGTAGGTCTTGAGGGTTTGAATCCAGGGGTCGGTGCCGAAGGAATCAGCCTTGCTGCCGGTCACCAGATAAGCGTCGAACTGCTCGTCATCGCTGGGGTAATGCCCGTCCATCACGTTGTACACGACGAATTCGGCCGCGATGGGCTGCTGCGAAAACAGGCGCTGGAACATCTGCCCGTAACCCTGATATTGGTCGACCAGTTCCGGACGCAGGATATCGGTTTCCAGAATGCAGATGCGTAGCGACATAAAAAATACCTGACACGATGATGGGAATATTGCACACCTCAGAGCCTGCCCTGAAACACCGTCCCAAGGCAAGCCCCTTCCCGGGTCTGTCAGAACAGTTCGTGGCGGGCGGCCTTCTCCAACAACAAGGCCGGCGGTGAGAAGCGCTCGCCATATTGCTCGGCCAGATACTGGGCGCGACCAATAAAGTCTTGCAGGCCGTATTGGTTGATGAACTGCAGCGCACCACCGGTCCAGGCGGCGAAGCCAATACCGAAGATCGAGCCGACGTTGGCGTCGGCCGTCGAAGTCAGCACCCCCTCCTCCACGCAGCGCACGGTTTCCAGGGCCTGGATGAACAGCAGGCGATCACGGATATCCTGCGGGGAAATCTGCCCGTCGGCTTCCTCGAAGCGGCTTTTGAGCGCCGGCCACAGATACTTTTGCCCATCGGCCGGGTATTCATAGAAACCGGCACCGGCGGCCTTGCCCGGTCGCTTGTATTCGTTGAGCAACAAGTCAATCACGGCGAACGCCGGGTGCTCACTCGGCGCTTTCCCTTCTGCGCGCAGGTCCTTGGCGGTTTGCGCGCGGATATGGCTCATCAGGCTGAGGGAAACTTCGTCAGCGATCGCCAGAGGCCCGACCGGCATGCCGGCCTTGCGCGCTTCGGTCTCGATCATCGGCGCACTCACGCCCTCGCCGAGCATGGCGATGCCCTCGTTGGTAAAAGTGCCGAATACACGCGACGTAAAGAAGCCGCGACTGTCGTTGACCACAATCGGCGTCTTGCTGATCTGCTGGACAAAATCGACCCCCCGGGCCAGGGTCGCGTCACTGGTGCGCGCGCCCTTGATGATCTCCACCAAAGGCATTTTCTCCACCGGGCTGAAGAAGTGCAGGCCGATGAACTTCGTCGGGTCTGGCACAGCCATGGCCAGGCCGGTGATGGGCAAGGTCGAGGTGTTGGAAGCGATCACCGCATCATCGCCCACCACCGCCTGGGCGGCGGCCGACACTCTGGCTTTCAGGGCGCGATCTTCAAACACCGCTTCGATGATCAGGTCGCAGCCGGCCAGGTCGGCGTTGCTGTCGGTGGTGTGAATCCGCGCCAGCGTGGCTTCGCGCTGCTCGGCGGTGAGTTGGCCGCGGGCGATCTTTTTATCCAGCAACGCCGCCGAACGGGCCTTGCCCTTCTCGGCCGCCGCCAGATCGACATCCTTGAGTACCACTGCGATGCCGGCCACGGCGCTGACATAGGCGATACCCGCCCCCATCATGCCCGCGCCGAGCACGCCGACTTTTTTCGTCAGATAAGGCGCAAAACCCTGTGGGCGAGAACCACCGGCCTTGATCTCGTTGAGCTGGAACCAGAAGGTACCCATCAGATTCTTCGCCACCTGGCCGGTGGTCAGTTCGGTGAAGTAACGGGTTTCGATCAGGTGCGCGGTGTCGAAATCT
This sequence comes from Pseudomonas sp. A25(2017), assembly GCF_002001065.1. Classification (NCBI taxonomy): domain Bacteria; kingdom Pseudomonadati; phylum Pseudomonadota; class Gammaproteobacteria; order Pseudomonadales; family Pseudomonadaceae; genus Pseudomonas; species Pseudomonas sp. A25(2017). The sequence goes on from NZ_MUOA01000131.1 coordinate 2,321, forward strand.
ACCTGGGCACCCTCCACCGCTGCGCAGAGGATTTTCTCCGGTGCTGGCAGGCAACCCTGGGTCTTGTTGCGCAGGATCGAAGGGGCGATAGCCAGCATTTGCGCAACTTTCGGGTCAGACGGCGTGCCGCCCGGCAGTCGATAGCCCTTTGCATCCCAGGGTTGGATGACGCTGGGGTTGGCAAGAATCCAGGCCCGGGATTTGGCCAGCAGTTCGTCACGATCCTTCGCCAGCTCATCGATCAAACCGGCCTGCAGCGCTTGTTGCGCATTGACCTTCTTGCCCTCGAGCAGATACGGCAAGGCCTTTTCCAAACCGAGCAGGCGCACCATCCGCAC
>NZ_MUOA01000043.1:0-179636 GCF_002001065.1 Pseudomonas sp. A25(2017)
CCCCGATCACCGCGCGCGGCGGTATAAAACATATCAAAGATTTTCGCCCGCTCCTCTTCAGGGATCCCAGGCCCCTCGTCGGCCACGGCAAAAAACACTTCGCTGTCGGTCGCCCCGGCGCTCAGCAACAGCCGCCCTTGGGCCGGCGAAAATCGCGCAGCGTTCTCCAGCACGTTCACCAGGGCCTGTTCGATCAACGCCGCATGAACATAGAGCAAGGGTAATTCAGCGGGCACCTCGACACTGAGCGCCAGCGGTGCCAACACCGCCCGCAGGCGGTTCAGCGCGCTGCCGACGATGTCGGCCGGTGCTACCCAGTCCCGCGCCAGCTTCAGGGCACCGTGACCGAGACGGGTCATGTCCAGCAGGTTCTGGATGTAGCGATCCAGCCGCTCGGCCTCATCGCGGGTGCCTTCGAGCAGTTCACGGCGATCGGCCAGTGGGATCGCCTCCCCCAGCGCCAACAGGCTGTCGATGCTGCCGCGCATGGCGGTCAGCGGTGTGCGCAGATCGTGGGACACTGAAGCCAGCAAGGCGCTGCGCAGTTGCTCGGTTTCACCGTGCAGGCGCGCCGCTTCCAGATCCTGGGCCAGTTGCGCCCGGGCCAGCGCCTGGGCCAATGGTTGACTGAGGGCCGCCAGCAAACGCCGACGCTGGCCACTCAACGGCTTGCCTTCTTTCGGGCATACGCCCAGCAAGGCCAGCGGCCCGCCCTCCGCCGACAACGGCCACCACCACCATCGCCCGGAAGGCAATGTCCCGGTGCCCGCGCCGGCCGGCTGATCATGCTGCCAGGACCAGTCGGCCGCCGCGCGCTCGGCCTCGGTGAACGTCAACGGCTCACCGCTCTCGACTTTCCAACCACTCTGGCCGTCGCGGTTGAGCAGGCACAGTTGCAAGTCGTGCCAACCGTTGAGGTGCTGCGCGGCGGCGCTGATCACCGCCTGGCGGTCAGTGGCGGCCGTGAGTTTGCGGGACAGGTCGAGCAACTCGCCGGTTTCCTGCTGGGTGTCGCGCAGGGCCTGCAACTGGCGACGCTGACGAGCGGCAAGGTTGCCAGTCAGGGCGGCCATGAGCAGGAAAAACACCAACGTCAGCACGTCTTCTTCGCGCTGGATGGTGAAGGAAAACGTCGGTGGGATGAACAGGAAGTCATAGGCCAGGAACGACATCGCCGCGCAGGCCAGCGCCGGGCCGAGGCTGCTGCGAACCGCCACCAGCAGCACCGCCATCAGGAACACCAGGGAGATATTGGGCAACGCCAACCACCCCGAGATTCCCCAAGCCAATGCACTGGCCGCCACGGTCGCCAGCAGCGCCAGCACATAATCGAAACCGGTCTGGACGGCGCTTGAGTGCACGCGTGCGGGACGCGGTTGCTCATCGCTGTCCAGCACGTTGATTTCCAGACCCCGAGCATCGCGCAGCAGGCGCGACGCGAGGCCACCGCCAAACAGCCGTCGGCGCAGACGTGGCCGGGACTGGCCCACCAGCACCAGCGTGGCGCGACGCTCGCTGGCATGCTGGATCAGCGTCCTGGCCACTTCGCCGGCCCGCAGCAGCACCACTTCACCCCCGAGGCGTTCGGCCAGTTGCTGGGCATTCTGCAGGCGCTGGCGCGAGGGCTCATCACGGGCGCTACCGTTGTCCACATGCACCAGGCTCCACGGCAGATGCCGACGCTGTGCAACGCGGCTGGCATGGCGCACCAGGCGTTCAGCCTGCACGTCACCGTCCACCCCCACCAGCAAGCGTCCACGTACCGCGGGCGCGGCCTGGCCCAGTTGTCGATAGCCCTGGGTCAGGTCGTTGTCGACCTGGGCGGCGGCGGTCTGCATGGCCAGCTCACGCAACGCGGTGAGGTTGGTCTGGGTGAAAAACGCATCGATCGCCGCCCGGGCCTGTTCCGGCACGTAGACCTTGCCATCGCGCAGGCGCTCCAGCAGCTCACGCGGTGGCAGGTCGATCAGCAGCAGTTCATCGGCCTCCTGCAGGACCCAATCCGGCAACGTCTCGCGCACCTGCACACCGGTGATGCCGCGCACTTGGTCGTTAAGACTTTCCAGGTGCTGGACATTGACGGTGGTGTAGACATCGATGCCAGCCGTGAGCAGCTCCTGAATGTCCTGCCAGCGCTTGGCATGGCGACTGCCAGGCGCGTTGCTGTGGGCCAGTTCGTCCACCAGGACCAGGGTCGGCCGGGCGGCGAGCAGGCCGTCGAGGTCCATTTCCTCAAGCATCACACCGCGATATTCCGAGCGCACCAACGGCTGCTGCGCCAGGCCGCCGAGCAGCGCTTCGGTTTCGCTTCGACCGTGAGTCTCCACCACTCCGGCGACGACCTTCACGCCTTGACGCAGTTGGGTGTGGGCCGCTTGCAGCATGGCGTAGGTCTTGCCCACACCTGGGGCCGCGCCAAGAAAGACCTTGAGTCGACCACGGTCGTTGCGGGGCAGATTGGCTAACAGTGCGTCGGCGCGGCCGGAGTCGCTCATGGCGTGGAAATCTCTTTCAAATATTGATCAAACACCCTGTGGGGAGTCGGACCTGTGGGAGCAAAGCTTATGGGAACTGGACCTGTAGGAGCAAAGCTTATGGGAGCTGGACCTGTGGGAGCAAAGCTTGCTCGCGATGAACGATTACGCGGTTCATCAGTTGAACCGTGTCGCCTTGATCGCGAGCAAGCTTTGCTCCCACAGGTCCGGCTCCCACAGGCTTTGCTCCCACAGGTCCAGCTCCCACAGGCTTTGCTCCCACAGGTCCGGCTCCCACAGGCTTTGCTCCCACAGGCGCTACTCCCACAGGTTTTACAGTTTTTCCAGGGCCAGGTTCAGCGCCAGTACATTCACCACTGGCGGGCCCACCAAGGATTGCTCAGTGTTGTCATCAAGCAGTTGCTGCAAGGTCGAGGCCGGCAGGTTGCGCGCGGCGGCGACACGCGCCAGTTGATAGGCAATCGCCGCGGGAGGCAAGTGCGGATCCAGCCCGCTGGCGGAGGTGGTCAGCAATGCCAGCGGCACCGGGCCCTGGCCGGGTACCAGGCGTTTGTGAGCGTCATCGATCACTCGGGTGGCCAGGGCCGGATTGCTCGGGGAAAAGTTGCTGGCACCGCTAGCGACCGTGGCGAAGGCACCGGCCGATGGCCGTGGATGAAACCAGGCATCGCCAGTGAAATCCTGGGCGATCAGCGTCGAGCCACGGACTTTGCCGGCGGCATCGACAACCAAACTGCCATTGGCCTGGGTGGGAAAGGCGACTTGCGCCACGCCGGTGACCACCAGCGGGTACGCAACACCGGTGATCAGGGTCATCAGGAATAACAGGCTCAAGGCCGGGCGAATCAGAGTGGACATTTCAAAATCCTCGAATTGAAGTAAATCCTGTGCAAACAAAACCTTGGGGAATTACCTTGTGGGAGCAAAGCTTGCTCGCGATGCAGACACTTAGATTCCAGGCAAGACCGCGTCATCGTTCATCGCGGGCAAGCCTTGCTCCCACAAATAGTGAACTCAAACCAGGTGCAACGCCGTCAGCAACATATCGATCGCCTTGATCCCCACGAACGGCACCACGATCCCGCCCAGGCCATAGATCAACAGATTGCGCCGCAACAACGCCGCCGCACTTGCCGCGTGCACTCGCACGCCGCGCAAGGCCAGGGGGATCAGTACGACGATGATCAAGGCGTTGAAGACGATGGCCGACAGGATCGCGCTCTGCGGGCTGCTCAGGTGCATCACGTTCAACACGCCGAGCTGTGGATAAATCGAGGCGAACAGTGCTGGCAGAATCGCGAAGTACTTGGCGATGTCATTGGCGATGGAAAAGGTGGTCAGCGCCCCACGGGTCACCAGCAGTTCCTTGCCGATCTGCACCACGTCCAGCAGTTTGGTCGGGTCGCTGTCGAGGTCGACCATGTTGGCCGCCTCCCGCGCGGCCTGGGTGCCGTCGTTCATCGCCATGCCGACATCGGCCTGGGCCAGGGCCGGGGCGTCGTTGGCGCCGTCGCCGCACATGGCCACCAGCCGACCGTCATTTTGCTCGTGACGGATACGCGCCAGCTTCTTCTCCGGCGTGGCCTCCGCCAGCACGTCGTCGACACCGGCCTCGGCGGCAATCGCCGCGGCGGTCAGCGGGTTGTCGCCGGTGACCATCACCGTGCGGATCCCCAGCTTGCGCAGCTCGGCAAAGCGCTCACGAATGCCGGGCTTGACCACGTCCTTGAGATGGATAGCGCCGAGCAGCTTGCCGTCCACACATACCAGCAATGGCGTGCCCCCACTTTGGGCGATCTTGTCGACCTCCCGCGCCAGTGCCGATGGCAACTCATTGCGTACAAAGCCGATGAAATCCAGCAACGAGTCCACGGCGCCCTTGCGGTAGATGCGGCCCTGATAGTCGACCCCGGACAAACGGGTTTCAGCACTGAACGGCACGACCGTCAGCGCTTCGACGCCAGGCTCGGGCTGTGGATGCAAACCTCGCAGGTACTCGACGATGGACTTGCCCTCGGCCGTCTCGTCAGCCAATGAGGCGAACAGCGCCCCTTCGGCCAGTTCCTTGGCACTCACACCGGGGGCGGCATAGACCGCTGTACAGCGACGATTGCCAAAGGTGATGGTGCCGGTCTTGTCCAGCATCAGCACATGCACATCCCCCGCCGCCTCGACCGCACGGCCGGATTTGGCGATCACGTTCAGGCGCACCAACCGATCCATCCCGGCGATGCCGATGGCCGACAGCAGCCCGCCGATGGTGGTGGGAATCAAGGTGACCAGCAGCGCCACCAGAAACACCAGCGGCAGACTGGCGTTGGCGAAATGGGCGAACGGTTGCAGCGTCACCACCACCAACAGGAAGATCAGCGTCAGGCCGATCAACAGGATATCCAGCGCCACCTCGTTCGGCGTTTTCTGGCGCTTGGCGCCTTCGACCAAGGCGATCATGCGGTCCAGGGTGGACTCGCCGGGATTGCTGGTGATGCGTATCAGCAACCAGTCGGAGACCAGGCGCGTATTGCCGGTGACGGCCGAGCGATCACCGCCGGACTCGCGGATGACCGGTGCCGATTCACCGGTGATCGCCGCCTCGTTGACCGCGGCGATGCCTTCGATCACTTCACCGTCGCCGGGGATCATGTCGCCGGCCTCGACGCGCACCACATCGCCTTTGCGCAGACGGGTGGCGGGGATGATTTCAAAGCCGCTGGCGGTCTGGCGACGTGCGTTGAGGCCTTCGCTGCCAGCCTTGAGACTGTCGGCCCGGGCCTTGCCGCGGCCTTCGGCCAAGGCTTCGGCGAAGTTGGCGAACAGTACGGTGAACCACAGCCACAACGCGATTTGCGCAGCCACAAAGGTCGGCACGGCGTTGTCGGGAATGAAACACAGCACGGTGGTGAGGATCGCGGTCAGTTCCACCACCAGCATCACCGGCGCGCGGTGCAACTGGCGTGGATCGAGCTTGACGAAGGCTTGCACCAGCGCCGGCCGCCACAGGGCCGACAGGTGGGTCTTCGGTTGTTCCGGTGCCTTGGCGGCGACGGTTTTGCTCATCGGCATATTCATCATCAGGTCCTCAGAAGCCCATGCTCAGGTGTTCGGCAATCGGCCCCAGCGCCAGGGTCGGCAGGAAGGTCAAGCCGCCCACCAGCAGGATGGTCACGGTCAACAAGGTCACGAACAGCGGGCCGTGGGTGGGAAAACTGTTCTGGCCAATCGGCGCGGTCTTCTTCAAGGCCAAACTACCGGCCAACGCCAGCACCGGCAGGATGTAGCCGAACCGACCGATCAACATGCCCAGGCCCAGCATCAGGTTGTGGAAAGGTGTGTTGGCGCCGAACCCGGCGAATGCCGAACCGTTGTTCGCCCCCGCCGAGGTGTAGGCGTACAACAACTGGCTGAAACCATGGGCACCCGGATTGCTCACCGCTGCGGCCGGCCCGGGCAGGCTTGCGGCGACGGCACCCAGCACCAACACACTCACGGGCATCACCAGCAGGGTTGCCACCAACAGTTGCACTTCCCGGGCGCCGAGCTTCTTGCCCAGGTATTCCGGGGTGCGACCGATCATCAAACCAGCCAGGAACACCGCGATCAGCACGTTCAACAGCATCCCGTAGAGCCCGGCCCCGACGCCGCCGAAGATCACCTCGCCGACCATCATGTTTACCAGCGACACCATGCCACTGAGCGGGTTGAGGCTGTCATGCATGGCGTTGACCGAGCCGTTGGAAGCCGCCGTGGTGGTCACCGACCACAGCACCGTGGCGGTGGTGCCGAAGCGCGCTTCCTTGCCTTCCAGCGGCGCGGTTTGCTCGACGACCGGGTTGTTCAGGGCCGGGTTGGGCTGGTATTCGGCCCACAGTGACGTGGCGCCGCCAATCAGGAACAGGGCAAGCATGCAGGCGATGATCGCCCGGCTCTGGCGCAGGTCCTTGACGTAATGGCCGAAGGTGAACACCAACGCGGCGGGAATCAGGATGATCGAAGCGACTTCGAACAGGTTGCTCCAGGCCGTCGGGTTTTCGAACGGATGCGCCGAGTTGACGCCGAAGAAACCGCCACCGTTGGTGCCCAGTTGCTTGATCGCGATCTGGCTGGCGGCCGGCCCCAACGGGATAACCTGATCGACGCCCTGCAGCGTGACCCCGTGCACATAGTGCGCAAAGGTCTGCGGCACGCCCTGCCAGACCAGGAACAATGCCAGCAGCAGGCACAGCGGCAACAGCCCATAGAGGGTGGCGCGGGTCATGTCGACCCAGAAATTACCCAGCGTCGCAGCGGACTTGCGCCCGATGCCGCGACACAGCGCCACGAGCACGGCCAGGCCGGTGGCGGCGCTGACAAAGTTCTGCACGGTCAGGCCGACCATCTGGCTCAGGTAGCTCAGGGACGCTTCACCGCTGTAGGACTGCCAGTTGGTGTTGGTCGTGAAACTCACGGCCGTGTTGAAAGCCTGGGTCCACTCCATGCCGGGCAGTTGCTCGGTATTGAGGGGCAAATATCCCTGCAGCAGCAGAATGGCGAACAGCAAGACAAAACCCGCCAGGTTGAACGCGAGCAAGGCCAGGGTGTATTTCTGCCAGCTCTGCTCAGCGGCGGAGTCGACACCGGCCAGGCGATAGCAACCGCGCTCCACCGGACCGAGGATCGGTGAAAGCCAAGTGCGCTGGCCTTCCATCACCCGGTAGTAAAAACGCCCCAGAAACGGTGCCGGAATCAGCACCAGGGCGAAAAAGCCGAGGATCAGCCCGTAGTCATAACCGTGCATAGCCGCTCCTAGTTCCGATCGGCGCGCAACAGCGCAACCAGCAGATAAATGAACAGCGCCACTGCCAGCAGCAGCGACACCCCATCCAGAACATTCATGGGATTTCTCCGTGGTACGGCGTCGTGCCGTGTGTGGAGTGATTGTCGGCAGGGAGGCTGTAAAGGAACGAGATCGAGAGCCGGACTGGGGGATAAAGAATCTGTAAAAAATGTTGGCTGGGCTGGCGTCATCGCGAGCAGGCTCGCTCCCACAATGGTTCTGTTGTGTATACGGAATCCGTGCCCACTGAGGATCCCCTGTGGGAGCGAGCCTGCTCGCGATGACGCCAGAACAGGCAACCTCGCCCTCAACTGGGGCACAAAACCCAGCCATCCGGCAGCGAACATCCCCGATACGACACGATTTCACCCATTACGACCGCCCTCGCCACACTGGCACGCCCACTGCACTGCCCCTCCCCAGCGCTTTTGCTATGGATCGAGGGGAGCCACCGATGAACACACAACTCAAACCCACCCTGGGCACCCTGCATTTATGGGGTATTGCCGTCGGCCTGGTGATTTCCGGCGAGTATTTCGGCTGGAGCTACGGCTGGGGCGTGGCCGGGACGCTGGGCTTTCTGGTGACGTCATTCATGGTCGCGGCCATGTACACCTGCTTCATTTTCAGCTTCACCGAACTGACCACCGCCATTCCCCATGCCGGCGGGCCGTTTGCCTACAGCCGTCGGGCCTTCGGCGAAAAAGGCGGGTTGATCGCCGGGCTGGCGACGCTGATCGAATTCGTCTTCGCCCCGCCGGCCATTGCCCTGGCCATTGGCGCCTACCTGAACGTGCAATTCCCGGCGCTGGATCCGAAACACGCAGCGGTCGGCGCCTATATCGTGTTCATGGGCCTGAACATCCTCGGGGTCAAGCTGGCCGCGACATTCGAGCTGATTGTCTGCGTATTGGCGGTAGCCGAACTGCTGGTGTTCATGGGCGTCGTGGCCCCGGCGTTCAGTTTCAGCAGCTTTGCGCTGAACGGCTGGGCCGGTTCCGATGTATTCGGCGCACCAGCCATTGCCGGCATGTTCGCCGCAATTCCCTTCGCCATCTGGTTCTTCCTGGCCATCGAAGGCGCGGCCATGGCCGCCGAAGAAGCCAAGGATCCGAAACGCACGATTCCCAAGGCTTACATCAGCGGCATCCTGACCCTGGTAATCCTGGCGATGGGCGTGATGTTCTTTGCCGGCGGCGTCGGCGACTGGCGCACCCTGTCGAACATCAACGATCCCCTGCCCCAAGCCATGAAAACCGTGGTTGGCGAAAGCTCCGGCTGGCTGCACATGCTGGTGTGGATCGGCTTGTTCGGCCTGGTGGCGAGTTTCCACGGCATCATCCTTGGCTACTCGCGGCAGTTCTTCGCCCTGGCCCGCGCCGGCTACCTGCCCGCCTCCCTGGCCAAACTGTCAGGCTTCCAGACCCCGCACCGGGCCATCATCGCTGGTGGACTGATCGGCATCGCGGCGATCTACAGCGACGGCCTGATCAACCTCGGCGGCATGACCCTGACCGCGGCGATGATCACCATGGCCGTGTTCGGCGCCATCGTCATGTATATCATGAGCATGCTCAGCCTGTTCAAGTTGCGCAAAACCGAACCCAACCTGGAACGTACTTTCCGCGCACCGGGCTATCCGATCGTGCCGGGCATCGCCCTGGTACTGGCAGTGGTATGCCTGGTGGCAATGGCCTGGTTCAACGCGCTGATCGGGCTGATCTTCCTCGGCTTCATGGCAGTGGGTTTTGTCTACTTCATCCTCACCGCACAACTGCGTGCAGACGCTCCCGCCGATGCGATGCTGACCGGGCTTTGAGGTGAAGCCGACCGAACGGGCGTAGTATTGAACCACTGCGAACAACCTTCGCTCATAAGTGGTAGGTGCGATGGATCGGCGAAATGTTCGTCCGTCCATCGCCCCCCTCAAGGAGAACCCTATGCCCTGGTATGCCTGGTTGATTCTGATTGTTGCAATCGGCTCGATCGTGGGTGGTCTGATGATGCTGCGCGACACCGCCCATAAGGTCGAGTTGACCGATGAGCAACGCAAGCGCGTTGCCGAACGCAATGCGGAAATGGATGCGAAGGAAGCCAAGGATCGTTGACACCTAACTACTCAGCGCTTTTGTGGCGAGGGAGCTTGCTCCCGCTGGGTCTGTAGGAGCTGTCGAGTGCAACGAGGCTGCGATCTTTCTCCTATCAATTGAGTCTGGAGCGAAGATCAAAAGATCGCAGGCTTCGCCAGCTCCTACAAAGCCAGCGCCTGCTGCATCACTTCTCCCAATCCGCCTTGGCGATATGCAAGCCATGCAACCCCTTGTACGCCGCACGCTCAGGCTGGCTCCAGCCCTCCAGCAATGAATCCTCCAACCGATAGATCTCAACCCCCAGCGGGCGGCAGACGCTAAGGGGATCCTGCGCATCCGGCCCCCACATCGCCAGCGACAAGTCACCACCCGGGCAGGTGGACAGGGCGCACAACAGATCAATCTCGGCAAAAAACTCCAGGTAATCGCCCTTCTGCGCCGGACAGGCCTTCATGAAGTACATATCGTCATGATTGAGCCCCGTGCACTGGAAAATGTTCAGCACGTCGTGCACATCGAACTCCGTCAGGCCGTGAGGTAACACCGCACGCGTCAGGTTCGAATGGCAGTGATGATGGAAGTCCTCCCCCGTCAGCATCTTGTTCACATACGGATCACAGCGCGTGCCCAGCAGATCATGCAGCCGTCCACCATGCTCGTCGATACCGTAGCCAGCCAGGCTGTCATCGGTGATGGTCACCAAGGGCCGCAGGAATGGCAGGTTCGACCACAACCGATCATGGGTGCTGACATGGGCACCCTGAAGCTGACGCGTGCGCGCCGCCCACAGACGCTCCCGCGGATCGTGGGCGCTCCAGACGTTGAAGTCCCCTACCTGCGGGCCCACCGGCGTCGTGACGCGAAACACATGACCGGCAGGTACGTGCCAAGCGCGGCCGGTGCGGATGGGTACCTCGAACTGTTCGATCAAGGTGCGTTTGTCCTGCTGGGTACGGATGCGGTCGTAGAAGGGTTTGTCCACTTGCAGGGCTGACCCTTTGCTGACCTGGTAGGCGGCTGGGTAGTCTTTGTACATGGCGCGGGTCCTTGATCAGTGGTGATGGGTGGGCGTTAGCAGTTGTAGAAGCAGTTGCTCGGAATCGTCGAGGTAAAGGCTCATGGCTTCGTGGGCCGCAAGCTTGTCGCCCTCGGCCAGGCAATGGTGGATATAGCGGTCACGCGCTAACGACGGCGCTTGGAAACGCGCCTCATCGGGCGCGGAGCCAAACACTAGGCACAGTTGTGCCATGGATCACTCACAGATAGTCATTATTTATGCCAACGGTAGAGGTTTCCAGAATGCGTCGAAAATTTGCACCCGCCAGACAGCAAAAAGGCCAGTCAATTCGACCGGCCTCCTTCAATCACAAACTCAATTCACTTCCAGCTTGTCACGGTTCCTGTCGAGAATCGCCTTGCCGATCCCCTTGACCTCCAGCAACTCCTCCACCGAAGAGAACGGCCCATTATTCTCCCGATACGCAACAATCGCCTCGGCCTTGCCCTTCCCTATCCCTGACAGCTCGCGCTGCAACGTGGCAGCATCCGCCCCGTTTAAGTCCACCTTGGCGCTCTGCGTTTTGGCTGGCTGCTCCACTGCTTGCGGCGTAGCGACCGAGTCGAGTTTGACCACTGGGGCAGCGATAGCAGCAATCGAGGCGCTGGTGAGAAAGGCAAAAACCAGAGAGTAGAAATAGCCTGTACGCATAAGTGACGCTCCATGACATCGTTAAGAAAGAAGCAGCTTTTCCGAAGCTGCTTCTCAAACTTAGGCGATGAGGTGTCGCTGTCAAAAATGTGTACGTTACAACGTATGTAACAATCAGGGTTCGAGACGGCGTTGCTGGTAAATCCAGTCGACAATCTCGCCATCCGGAGCGTAACCACTGACCGTGTCCCGAAGCAGCTGGCGGACCCTCGCATAATCATCGTGCTCGATGGCAACCAGCAACTCAGCCAAGCTGGCCTTGAGCACATCCCACGGCAGATGATCTTCGTTGGCGCTCATGATCATCGGATGCGAGGTCGCGACAACGTTATCGCCAATTAGCAATTCCTCGTAAAGTTTCTCGCCAGGGCGCAGGCCTGTGAACTCGACTGCAATGTCGCCATGAGGATTCTTTTCCGAACGAACACTCAAGCCAGACAGATGAATCATCTTCTCTGCCAGCTCGACAATCTTCACCGGCTCGCCCATGTCCAACACGAACACATCGCCGCCCAAGCCCATGGAGCCCGCCTGAATCACCAACTGTGCGGCCTCGGGAATGGTCATGAAGTAACGCGTGATCTTGGGATGCGTAACGGTTAATGGGCCGCCGGACTTGATCTGCTTATGGAACAGCGGAATAACCGACCCAGACGAACCCAGGACGTTGCCGAACCTGACCATGGTGAAACGGGTTTTATTAACTCGCGAGACATTGGCCGTATCGCCGAACAGCACTGGCGCCAATTCACGGCTCAGGGCCTGCAAGGTCAGTTCTGCAAGGCGCTTGGTGCTGCCCATCACATTGGTGGGACGCACGGCCTTGTCAGTGGAGATCAGCACAAAATTCGATACACCGGCCTGCAACGCGGCTTGCGCGGTGTTCAACGTCCCGATCACGTTGTTCAGGACACCTTCGGCAATATTGTGCTCCACCATCGGCACATGCTTATAAGCGGCGGCGTGATAGACCGTGTCGACATTCCAGCTCTTCATTACATCCAGCAACTTGGCCTGATCCCGTACCGACCCCAGGATGGGCAGCAAACGAACAGACAATGATTCCCGAGCGATTCGCGGTTCAAGTTCAGACAGAATACTGTAGAGATTAAACTCACTGTGCTCGAACAGCAGCAGCGTTGTCGGTTTAAGTGACAGGATTTGTCGACAAAGTTCAGAACCGATCGAGCCACCCGCCCCGGTAACCAATACCGACTGCCCTGCGATGCAATGCTCAAGTAAGTCAGCCTGTGCAGGCACAGGATCACGCCCGAGAAGATCCGCAATATCCACTTCCTGGATGTCGTCCACCTTGACCCGGCCACTCGCCAAGTCCATGAAGCCTGGAACACTGCGCACATGTAGCGGGAAACCTTCCAACAACGTCAATATTTCCCGCCGACGACCTCGTGACGACGAAGGGATCGCCAGTAAAATCTCCTGGGCACCGGTCGCATCGATCATCCTTTGAATATGTTCGGGTTGGTAGACCTGCAGCCCGGCAATCACCCGGTCTGCAATACTGCGATCATCATCGATGAACGCGACCGGACGCATCACCCGCCCCATGCGTAGCGCGGCCACGAGCTGGTTACCTGCAGCACCGGCACCGTATATAGCGACTTTGGGTAAGCCGTCGTCACGGTTGGTGAAGGGCACATGCTGGGCGGCGGTGAACCAGTCACCGAGGAAATATTGCCGCATCATCAGGCGCATCCCGCCAATCATGATCAGGCTGAGCCACCAGTAATTGAAGATGATGGAGCGTGGGACCACGTTGGTGTGATTGCTGTACCAATACACGACAAGCGCCAGTAACAAGGCCGAAAGGCTGACCGCCTTACAGATGGTAATCAGCGCATCGTTACCGAAATAACGCATGACGGCACGATACATCCCGAAGCGGATGAAGATCGGAATTGCGATCATCGGAGCGGATGAAAAAAGCCAAAGGTGCGTCTCGATCGGGGCAGTCAATGCGTCGACGCCCAGCCGAACAACAAACGCCAGCCACAAAGCGAGCCATACGAGAAGGACGTCCATAGCCACCTGGATCGCGCGCTTGTGGCGTCGTGGCAGTCCCAGCAACGCTGTTCTTAATTTATCCATAAACCCTTCACGCACCTCGGTCAACTCCTAAACCCAATCCATTCCTGATAAACGCGGCTCCATCATCGACCGTTGGACAACCGATTAAACAAAAACGCGACTTTCTTACCTTTAAACCAGGCCTTCTCAAGCTCGCCAGCATGAAATCAATCTGACGGCTAGCAGTACAAAGGCACGTAGGCAATGATTAAAGCTAACATTCCATTCACATTCCACAATACGACACATGCCGCCAGCGGCAACAACCAGAACATATTAATCGCCACCACCGCCAACGTCACTGGCAAATGCCGACCATATTGGCGGGAGGCAAACTGATAAGCATGGCTACGATGAGCCTCGTAGATTTTTCCGCCTCGCAGCAGGCGTCGTAATAAAGTAACGATTGCATCGACAATAAAGACACCCGGCGGATCAACCAGACCCAAAGCCACCTGGATGACACCCAAGCCGCCTGTAGCGACAACAAGCCCAGGACAATGCCGAGAAAACACTATTTCGACGCTGGTGTTGGGTCACATCATGATGATGGGCTCCTGATGGTAGGCAAGGCGCAGGATAGGCGGAGGGCGAACCCCCTGAGGTTCGCCCAGGATTTTTTAGACCTAAACCGCCCGAGCGATGCCCTACGCTACGCCAGGGGCATAATGAAAAGCTCTGAAGAGAAGCGCCGAGTCGTCTCTATGGACGGATTTTTCAGCGCGGAAATCATGGGCTTTCCTTGCAACGTGAAAATCCATGGCGATGAGAAGCTTCCCCGCTCGATAATAGCTCGCGAACTCCCGTTACGAATGCCCTGTATGACCAGGCCACCAGCAGGAGGCGAGCTGATTGCGAACGAGCCGCTCCCATCAAGTGCGGCACCGCCTGCGTACGTGTGGACAGCTGCCTCAGTCAGCGTGACGACTGACTTAACTGATCGATTCTCGACGTCGACAAAAGCAATCTTGCCGACTCCGCGCGTGCCGTCTTGGCTCATTTGACTATATGACACTGCGACATTGTTATCTTCTACCCACCTCGTTTCATAAGGGATGGTGTCGTAAATTTGATCATCACCCAAGTTTATGGGAATCTCAATCCTCGAAAGGAAGGCATCTTCCGAAATGACTACCGACAGTCCTTCGTGACGCTTATGTTCCGACCTGTAAATGGCATATGACATCGCGCAGCGCCCATCAGACGATGATGCCAAAGGGGTCGAATATGGGAAGGTTCCTGCCCCGTAGCCTGCAATCTGCAAAGGCGTAGACCAAGTCTCCCCGCCATCATCACTGAATCTTGCAACCGTCCTGCGCCACTCACCCGCGCTGCTATTCCCGATGCGCTCTTGTAGTGTATGCATGAGGATTATTCGCCCATCGGGTAGCCCCGACAGACGCATAAGTTGATCGTCCGGTATCCAATACACGGATATCTTCCCACTCACCAATGTTTTCAGGACGCTTAGTTCGCATACAATACAATGGAGAAGTGTGATTACTGAAGCAAGCTAGTATATGCCCCTCAAATTGTCCACTCGGAATTCTGATCAAGGCAGGCGATCCATGATCACTCGCGCCTTCGAAACGGGCCATTACATTGACTCTACGAACCAATAGGTCATCCGTTATTTCTGCGACAGAGACCTCCCCACCTGAGGTAATATAGCCGAAACAAAATCCGCCAGTAAGCTCTGCTACTGCAGGTCGGTTGTACCATAAGCTATACGCGTTCTGAATCGTAAGTGGTGCTGATGGGTTTAATCTACGAATGAAAGGAATCGCCGAAAAAGCGGCGACCACTCCTGCAGAAATAAGAAAGTCTCTACGATTCATCGGTCGCCCATGCCCTGTTCATCAGCCCTTCTATGCCATTGGCACTTGGTATAGATGCACTTGCGAAACTGAAAATTCATTCTATTAGGATCTCGCCTTTAACGAAAATAGCTGCCGCAAGGACCGCAGGTAGCATACCATCGCGACATAGCTTTTCGATGGTTTAACTGGCATGCTCTCTGCGGTAATCACGAGAGCTATTTTCGTACAGAGTCTAGACTCGCTTGATCATGGAGATTCACAGGTTTAGAGGATGCGTAGATAGCCAACGCCGCAGGAAGCATCAAATATGTAAAATATTTCCCTACAATCAAAAGCAGTATTGATGTTGCGAGCAATGAAATAGCAATATTTGATTGGTGCGTTGAGCCTCTAAAACTATAATTCACACACCCTTGAATGAACGGAAGGAAAGCCAACAGAGCGAAGAATACCCCACCAACGATACCTGTTTCTTGCCATACCGACATTACATTATGGATGTATCCGCCCTCTTCGTATTCGCCGTACGCGCCAACTATAGGGCTATTAAATATTTTCTCCATGCCTTCGCGAGCCATTCTATCTCGCTCATTATTCGAATTATCTTCCTGCAAGTTAACCAAAGTTGCGACTCTGCTTTCTGGAATGCTAATACCACCAGTAGTCAGCATAATAGAAGACAAACCTATAACCATTGCGCCAATAATGATCGGCGTGAACTTCTTCCTACAAGAAAGAAACTCCAACAACAAGGCAAAAAAAACGTATCCGGCAAACTCACTTCTGGCGGAGTTGATGTATAGACAGGCTAACGCAACAATATGAACACCCATGCGTAGCTGTCGACTTGTTGCGGACCTAACAATAAATACTGTTGCAATGAAATAGCAAAGCGCAAACGTCTGATAGCTAGGGATCTGACCAACGTCATCGGCCATTCCACGGAGTATGAATCGGCCATCCAGGGTAAATGTAAGTATACATATAGAAGCTGCCAACCAACAAAGAAAAATAACGCGAGAGCCTTCTACCGAATGCGAGAATACTCTTTTACACAATGTAAACACCGCCAAACTTTGCAGAACTGAAACCAAATGCCAAGCCATAACACTAGAACCACCAAACACCCCATTCCAGATGACAATTGCGGTGAAAAAAAATAAAAATAGTGTATATGAAAACTCTACGAGCTCCATTCTACCCCTTCGCAGCACGTCCCAAACGCTTAACGGAAACAGTATGAGCAATGACAAAGCGCAAATCACACCGAAGTATCCACCCGCAAGAGGAGGTATAATATGACTTGTAACAGCAACATAATAAAGAATGGTACCTGGAAACAACAAGGCAAACAAATATTGTGAAATCTTTAAAAGGGGCAGCTTAATAATCATTAGTTATACATGCCTGTGCGTATCCAACATATCCTGGCGAATGATACCTGTGCGCGAAGTCTAAGTCATGGCCAAGCGCCCGAACCATCCTCACACAACGCTTGCGTCAAAGTTGTTCTCTATACCCTTAGCTAACGGCCGCTCCAGCATCATAAATTGCGACCTTTGGCAAGGTCACGACTGGTAAACGGTACATGCAGACTGGCTGCAAACCAGTCGCCCAGAAAGTACTGACGCTCTATCAGACGTAGCCCGCCGATCAACATCAGGCTTAACCACCAGTAATTAAATACAATTGAACGAGGAAAAAACGCAGTATGATTGCTATGCCAATAGACGACCAATGCCAATATAAGTGATGACAGTGACACCGCTTTACAGATAGCAATAAGCGCATCATTTCCAAAATAGCGCATGACAGCGCGGTACATGCCGAAACGAATAAAAATGGGTATAGCGATGATGGGGGCTGCCAAGAATAACCAGTAGTGAGTAGACAATGGCCCATAGATTTCATCTACACCAAGACGTACGATGAACGCAAGCCAGAGGGCAAGCCAGACCAGCACCCCGTCCGTCACTACTTGGAGTGGGAGCCGCAGCATTCCCGTACGAAGCCTATCCGGCATCCACTTACTCTCCTGACTCCGCCCCAAACCAGCCCCCTTCCAATTGCATTTCATGCATTCGTCCTGCCTGGCCGGTGCAATCTGACCAAAGAAGTCGAACTTGGGCGGTATCACATGTTTTCATGCGCTAGTTATCACCCAGGATTTCATTTCCCAGCGGCGTCGTGCATGACCCTTGCCAACACTTCGCAAGTCTTGGCCATTTCGGCGTCCGTCAGCGTTGGATGAACCAAGAACATCAGACTTGTTTCTCCGAGTCGCGCTGCCACTGACAAGCTCTCCTCGGGTCGCCACGGGGTATTGTCGAAAGCCTTCTCCAGATAGACCTCTGAGCATGAACCCGAAAAGCAAGGCACGCCGCAGGCGCCGATCTCGCTAAGAATCCGGTCCCGATCCCACCCTTCTGCGAGTTGATCTAATTCTACGAAGACATAACACTTATACGCTGCATGCACGATATCGTTGGGAGTCTCAGGAACACGCAACCCCGGCAAAGCCTTGGCGCAATCCCAGATACGGCGAGCGTTAGCCAACCGCGACTGGTGCCACTGAGGCATCCGTTTCAGCTGAATCCTGCCAATCCCGCCTTGTACCTCCAGCATTCTCCAGTTGGTGCCGAAGCTCTCGTGCAGCCAACGGAATCCTGGGGCATGCTGTCGCTCATACACGGCTTCCCAGCTCTTTCCATGATCCTTGAACGACCACATCTTGAGCCAAAGTTCACGATCATTCGTCGTAACCATGCCACCTTCACCGGCAGTGGTCATTATCTTGTCCTGACAGAACGACCAAGCACCGATATGACCTATCGACCCGATCGCCTTGCCCTTGTATCGGGCCCCATGCGCCTGTGCACAGTCTTCAATTACTCGGATCCCGTGCTCGGTCGCCAGGGCCATGATGGGGTCCATATCACAAGGCCATCCGGCAAGATGAACGCAGATGATGGCTTTGGTACGAGGAGACAGAACTGACTTGACGGTTGACGCATCAATATTCTGTGAGTCCGCATTTACATCCGCGAACACAGGGATGGCGCCAGCGTTAATGATGCTGGAAACAGAGGCCAAAAAGGTTCGGGAAGTCACAATCACTTCATCACCAGCGCCAATACCCAGTGCCAGAAGCGCCAAGTCGAGCGCTACCGTACCATTGGCCACTGCGACCGCATAATCAGTCTCAGCCCAATCGGCGAACTCTCGCTCAAATTGGCGGCACTCCTGCCCGGTCCAATAGTTTACCTTGTTGGACAGAATGATGTCGCGAGCGCAGTTTGCCTCCTCTTCAGAGAAAGATGGCCACGGAGAAAAGGGGGTATTCAGCATTGAACTAATCCTGATTCGTCAAACTGGCAAGAATGCAAACGGGCTTAAAACAGGGTCTACCGCCGCATCACCAAATGGATGGAATTCTATAAGACCCGCGCAGGAACGCCTACCACTATGCAGCCTCCTACAACATCAGCCACGACTGCCGCCCCCGCACCAACCAATACATCAGCGCCGAGTACTACCAGCTGCTTTACGCAAGCGCCTATTCCTACCCATGCGCGATCACCCACCTCGACCCCACCGGCAAGCCGAGCACCTGGGCTGATATGAACGGCTTCTGCCAGAACGCAATCGTGATCGACACTGCATCCGGTGTTTAGAATCCCGCCCAACCCCACGCTGGAGCCGGCATTCACTACAGCCCCTGCAAAAATCACTGTACCCGCAGCCACACTGGCGTGGCGGCTGACATGAGCTGCAGGATGAATGAGCGTCACCACAACAGCTCCTCGCTGAATGAGTGCGATAAGCTTCTGTTGGCGAATATTGTTATTGCCAATAGCGACAACAACACCCTCGAATTCACCGATACGCTCAAACAACTCGCTGCCTGTGCCCACCACCTCCCAGGGACCATTGGTGGTTCGTGAAGGCCATGCATCATCAAAGAAAACAATATCTGACCAGCCACAACACTCAGCAGTATCGGCGACTACTTTGCCATGACCACTTGCGCCAAGTATTGCAAGCTTTTTCATTCCTGGTTGCCCGTAAATTTGGACATAGTGGCTTCTCCACTAGCGCTGATACCGTCTTTTTTTACGACTTTCTTGATCGTCAGAGCGATAATTTTCAAATCTAGCCATAGGGAGCGATTCTCGACATACCACACATCTAGTTCGAATTTTTCTGGCCAGCCCAGTGCGTTACGCCCATTGATTTGGGCCCAACCCGTAACGCCTGGCCGGACCTGGTGTCGAAGGTACTGGCGCGTGTTATAGAGCGGCAGATACTCCATTAACAACGGCCTAGGCCCTACTAGACTCATCTCGCCTTTAAGCACATTCCAAAGCTCCGGTAATTCATCCAGGCTGCTGGAGCGTAGGAAACTGCCAAATGGAGTCATCCGTAGCACATCAGGCAATGGTGCGCCATCGCGACTATATGCATCACGCATGGTACGGAATTTGACCATTTCAAAAGGCTTTCCACCACGCCCGGGACGAACCTGTCGGAATAACACTGGTCCCCCTAACCGGCGCTTGATCAGGATTGCCACGATAACTATTACCGGGGACAGAACGATCAAGCCCACCAGGGCACCGACGAAGTCAATTACTCTCTTCATCTGGTGGGCTCACATGCTTCGTCGAGGCACTGTGCCAGGTTTCTGGCAAGCTTATCGAAACCATGCTCGATTTCGACGTAGTGGCGCCCCGCACGCCCCATCTTTACCCGCTCGGCGCTTGAAAGCCTAGACACTCTGACAATCGCCTCAGCCAGCGCCTTGGGATTACCTGGCTCAACCGTATATCCGGCACCAGAATCTTCTATGGGGTTATTACCTGCATCGCAGCAAAAAAGAACTGGACGCTGGCCCGCCATGAAATCGAACAATTTGTTCGAGCTGATCCCATACTTGAACACTGGTGCATTGATTAGATTGAAAACAAAGGCATCCGCTTCCGCGGCCAGTGCCGGAATTTGCCGTTTAGGAACAGGGTCTTCGAAACTTACACGCCTAAGGCCCAACTCACTGGACAGGTTAAGCAAGTCTACCTTGCACGGCCCGTTGCCAATAATTCGCAGTTTAACATGCGACATTTCAGGATCGGCTTCGATGATTTTTTGCGCGCGCAACACATTATCGAGCCCATTGGCTGAGCCATGAGCCCCAAAGTACATCAGCGTGAACTCATCACCAACGGCCTTTTCCTCAGGGCGAGGAAAATCTTCAAGATCGACCCCGTTTGGAATCCAAACAATCTTCTTTGGATCGATTCCCATAGGGACGATGTATTCATGCGCCTTAGGCAGCAATACGACAATCCGCTTGGCACGTTTGTAGAGCCACTTTTCCAATACGCGAAGCGAACGAGCAATTATACTTTTGCGCTCTAACCGCCCCATATCGATCAGCGTTTCCGGCCATAGGTCCCGCACTTCGAATACGAAAGGAACTTTATATCGCCAAGCAAGCATGGCTCCAGCGGCTGCCGCAAAGGGATGAACGCTAGATCCAATGATGACATCAGGTTTGTTCAGTGCGGAAAGCCTGCCTGGCCTAACAACCTGCCAAGAGTATTCGAGCATGTTGCGCATCCGCGCGGTACCATTGCCCTTGTACTCAGACGTTTTTAGCCATAGAAACGGAATGCCGGCATATTCATCAAGTCTGGAGGCTTGAGAAACTTCAAGACGCTGTCGGCCAGACTGATGCTCTACACTGGCCGCAATAATCGAAGCCCTCCAACCATGAGCAGGTAAGTTCTTCGCCAGTTGATAGTGACGCGTGCCACCTGCACCACCTGGCTCTTGCGCGTAGTGGTTAAGAATCCAGACATTCTTCATGCCGAAAGATCCTCTACAAGGCGTCGTACGATCAGTTCTGCGGCATTGCCGTCACCGTAAGGCTGGACAGCTTGACCCTTAGTGCCCACCGCTGCACGAATAGCTGCTGCAACTTCTTGCGACGACTTCGGTGATACCAGGCGATTCCATCCGGATTCGACCAATTCTATCCACTCAGTTTCATCCCGTAACGTGACGCAGGGGACGCCATAGAAGAACGCCTCTTTCTGAACTCCGCCGGAGTCAGTGGCAATGAGTGCGGCATGCTTCTCGAGCTGAACCATATCCAAATAACCAACTGGGTCGATCAGGTGCAGATTCTGAGGTATATCATCCAATTGCCCACGTTTCTCCAAAACCGCTCTGGTACGTGGATGCACTGGCCACACGATCGGCAAATCGGTAGACAGGTCACGGAATGCTTCGACGATCGAGGTAAGCCGAGCCGGATCATCGGTATTTTCTGCCCGATGAACTGTCGCCAGTACAAAGCCAGCTTCTTTGAGGCCGAGTTTAGACATTACGCGCCCGCTGGCGTCAACACGTCTGCCATGGAACTTCGCGACGTCATACATGACGTCTCCGACTGGAATTATGTTGGCTCTATTTACACCTTCTTTTGTTAGATGCTCTGCCGCCGTCACGGTAGGGGTAAACATCCAACGAGAAACCCTATCGGTCAGGATACGGTTCACTTCCTCAGGCATAGCAATATTGAAAGACCGCAGCCCGGCTTCCACATGCGCGACGGGAATATGCAACTTCACGGCGGCCAACGCTCCCGCTAATGTGGAGTTGGTGTCGCCGTACACAAGTACAATATCAGGGCGCTCGAGAAGCAAAACCTTTTCAACTTCAATCAGCATCCGCCCAGTCATATCACCGTGACTACCACCATGAACATCTAGATGATAGGTCGGCGCACTCATACCCAGTTCATGGAAGAATACATCAGACATATTAAAGTCAAAATGTTGACCCGTATGAACGACAATTTCTTCGATTCCCGGCAGCGTGGAAATAAAATGAGAAACGACACTTGCCTTGATAAACTGGGGGCGCGCTCCAATTATTGTCAAAATCTTCATTTACTGCTTAACCTCTAACAAATCGGAGTAGAATAGGCAAAGCTTTTTTGCCTCGACGCCCCAGTTATATTTTTCAAGAACAGCTCGCTGGCCATTCCGACCCATCTCCTCCGCTTCCGCAGGGTGCGCGACCAGATAGTCGATTGTCCTGGCTATTTCCTGAGCGTTTAATGGGTCAACACAAACGCCACACTTACTGGAGTTAATGATATTTCGCCAGAGAGTGAAGTTAGAGGCAATCACTGGTAATCCAACAGCCATATACTCGAACATCTTTACTGGCAATGCATCCAAATAGTTCGGGGTAGGATGAAGTGTCACGAGGCCCGCCACTGAACCATCGAGTATCTCTTTAACACCTTGACGATCCAGCCATCCGAGATGGATAACCTTGCGCCATCCTGGCTCAGTCTTAACTGCCGACTCAAAGGCAGACTCAGTGAAAACGCCGCCGATTGAAAGGGATACACTGGGCGAGGCTAACCCTATCGCTTGGACGATCTCCCGAATACCGCGAATCTCTCCAAGCCCGCCAATATAAACGACTTGCGCTTTTTTATTTGACCAGTCTACCTTGCCACCAGACAGCTCCCCTATAATAGGATAGTTATTGATGTCAAGTGCGCGAACACCGATAGCCGAAAATTTATCGCGTATGTAGGGGGTCGCCGCCAAAACTGCATCAAGCTTTCGACATGCCCATGTTTCGTAAGCAGAGAAAATTTTCGATATAAGGACCCTTGAAACCTTATTTAAATAAGGCTTACCCAATATCTGCTTGGGAACATCTTCATGCGCGTCGAAAATCACCTTCTTTCCAAGCGCTTTCAATTTCAGCCCGGCGGGGATGAGCTCAGGATCGTGCAAATGATAGACATCAGCATTAAGTTCCGCTGCTCTTTTGCGAATGATTTTGGTCGTCTTAAATATTCTATTTAGGCGCCCCTGCAACTTCCCAACATCGATAAAAGTAACGCCTTCCTTGACCTCATCACCTTTGCCGTCCGCAACAAGAAAATATACCTCATGCCCTTCTTTGACAAGAGTTCTGCATTGCTTTTGAAAGATACGAACATCGTAACGAGAGTGGACGGATGACACATGAGCAATTCTAGCCATGTTATTTATCCCTCAACTCAAGAGTAAACATTTATGCGCCGCCCCAGAATCCGCTGAACTACGTTCTGAAGCTTTTTCATGCAGTTCTTGCGCGAATCCCAATTATTAAAATCAGAATAATCATGTATGGGTGCACCCATCAGCGCTTCAAATTCCGAAGTGGAAATTCGCATCTTTTTGCAAAAATACTCAATATCATACTGCAGCTCATCAAGGTCGTACAATGGTTGTGCCAATCTCTCAAGGGCCTCTTTACGAGTCAGCTGACCAGAGAGGATCATGCTGGAGTAATGCAACTTTCGCTTATCATAACCAAATTTTTTGGGGAGATAATAATTTTGGAACAGCTTCGTAAAAATAGACTCTCCATGTTTATGGGCATAGGAGCGATAGCCAATCGTCTCCTGCAAATACAGTTCCGCCTTGGACTTGTCATAATTCATGTAGTTAAGCGGACGCACAGTCCGCATACCTTTGACAAACGGATACCAGAAGTAGTACTCCAAGAAGCTGATGGTTTTATAATCTTGCAACGGCCGCTCACCATACTTCTTATGAATTGCCTTGAGATTGATCGCATCCATCGCACTGCCATGCCAGGTATCAGGAAACACCGCTTCAGTCGCGAGATTCCCACCACTCAAAATATATTTGATATTATTCTGCACAGCAAAACGGTACATACTGGAAAAATATGCGTGATCTTGCGGCACATCTTGATTGGCAACGGCGGCCTTCATATAAGACAATTGCAGCTCGCGAACTTCTTCCCAGTTCATCACATGGGTATGCAGGTCATACCCGCAATACTTAATGATTTTTTCTATATTGCTGACAGCCAGCTCACTATTCCAGCCTGCATCCACATGCACCACGAGTGGACGTAACCCGAAGTCCTTGACCTTCAGGGCTAAGTAGGAGCTGTCCACTCCGCCACTAAGGCCAATGATGCAGTCATACTCTTTGCCGGCGCCCTCTTTCTTGATCTGATCGACGATCTTCTGGAGACGCTGTTCACCACTAGCATCGGTAAACAGTTGCTTGGATTGGACATTGTCGAACTTGTGGCAGTGATTGCACACTCCCGCATCATCGAACACGATTTCAGCGTCAGATGTATCCATGACACAGCGCGAACAGACCTTCACCACTACCCACCTCCAAAACGTTTTCATCGGCCTGCCTGATTGGACAACCCAGCAGCAGGCCCGATTTGTATGGCAATCAAGGCAGCGAAGAGCCTGTAAAGCCGAAGGGCTTCCAAGAGACGCTGCCTTTGAGAAAATTCATTTTTGCTTATCCAGCACTCAACTTGTTGATGTCTGGATAACTGATCAGTACGGCGCGATGCTTGCCGTGGAACACAAAAAGGCTGCCTGCCGCCACGGCAGAAATGCCAGTACGGTCAAAAAGCTCAATCAGGTCTGCCGTGGAAGCAGCGCCACCGCAAGCGATGACAGGTACGTGCACCTCAGAAACAACGCTTTCTACCAGCGCAGTATCGAAACCCTTCTGTGTGCCGTCACGGTCGACTGAGTTCAGGAAGATTTCGCCAATCCCTGCCGCCTCAAGCGTTTGGGCCCATTCGACCGGGGAGCGTTTGGTATCTTTTGTGCCGTTTTCCGAGTATACAGAATACCCGCCCCAGAAGCCCTTCCGGCAATCCATGGCCCCCACGACGCTTTGCGACCCGAACTTGTCGGCGATTTGACGGATCAGCGAAAGGTCGGCGAGCGCAGCCGTATTGATGGAAATTTTCTCGATACCGAGGGCAAACACCTTCTCGGCATGCTCCAGGGTTTTGATCCCCCCCCCATAACAAATGGGCATGAAACACTCACCCGCCACCTCGGCGATCAATTCGTAGTTGGGCTCACGGTTGAGTTTTGAAGCCTCAATGTCGAGCAACACCAGCTCATCGACTTCCTTCTCGTTGAAGATCCGGATGGCATTGATGGGATCGCCGACGTACTTCGGCTCTTTGAATTTCACGGTCTTGACCAGGCCGCGATCCTTAAGCAACAAGCAGGGAATTACGCGCCTCCTGACCATCAGACCAACTCCACGAAATTCTTGAATAGTTGCATACCAAATTTGTGACTTTTTTCCGGATGGAATTGGAAGCCCAAAATATTGTCCCTGACCACTGCGGCGGTAAACTGTTGATCGTAGTTAGCGGTCAGCAAGGTGTTCTCCGCATGTCGCGGCAACATGTAATAACTGTGGACAAAATAAAAACGGCTCAGCTGATTGAGCCCCGTCAGAATTGGGTGCTGCAACCGAGGAGTAACTTCATTCCAACCCATGTGTGGCACCTTGCGCCCCTCACGCTTCTCGAAACGGACAATGTCCATGTCGATCCAGCCAAGGCCAGGCTCGATGCCCTCCTCAGAGCCATTGCCAAGCATCTGGCTGCCGAGGCATACACCCATTACCGGCTTTTGCTTGCCCAGCACCTGCTCATTCAACACCTCGATCAGGCCGCTTTTTCGCAGTGTCTGCATCCCAGCGTCGAAAGCGCCCACCCCTGGCAGAATGAGTTTGTCCGCCTGCTCGATATCCTCACGACTGTTCGATGCCTTGGCTTTGGCGCCCACTCGCTTCAGCATGTTCAAGACCGAGGCGATGTTCCCTACACCATAATCAACAACAACGATCACTTGGCATCTCCCTTGGTGCAGTAGAAGGACATCCAGAAATAAATGAAATACATGATTGCATAGCCCATGGAGTAGAACCACAACACCGAATCCACGGTATCCGGCAGGGTGAAGCAGGCAAACGTCAAGGCCAGCAGGGTTAGCTGCCACACCAAGTCCAGATTCTGCCGCTGCGCGATATAGATCGTGTAACTCAGGGGGCTGACGACGAACCGCATGTAGAACAGCGGAATCATCAACACGGCATAGCGCCCTGATTCAGCCCAGGCGTCGCCAAATATGAAACTGAACGCCCATTCACCTACGAACCAGAAGGCTACGAAGGGGGGGAGCGCTAGTACTGCGAGTAGCTTGAAGGTCTTGATGAAGATGCCGCGGCAGCTTCCCGTCTCCCGATAGTCACGGGCAGCTTGCTCCTTGAAAACATCAAGTACCGAGGCGGCTAGCAGGGAGATAGGAGCGCCCATGATCTTCAGTGTCAAAGCGAACCAGCCCGCACTCTCTCCGCCGAACTTCGCTGCCAACAGCACGATCGGAATCTGGCTGGCGACCGTGTTGATCAGGTCTGCGGGCAAGGAAAACTTGGGGAAGTTTATGTACTTCACCGCGCTTTGCCTCACCGCGCGCCAAGGCGTCGCGGCACAGGCAACGATCAACGGTTTACCAACCCAGATAGCCGCCAGCGCCGTGGCAACGATGACGCCGAACAATTGGCCATAAATAAGACCCGAGACACCGCCTAATAAATATGCGGCGGACACTTGGGCGACTGCGATGCAGGCAGCAAGGCTGATGCGCGCGCCTCCCAGCCTGTTGAAGGACTGTTGGAAGGTAAGAAGGGACAAGACCAGTTTGTTTGCACCTAAACCCAACGAAACGATTGCCAGGGCCAACCAATAATCACCCACTACAGCAGGCAGTGCCTCCATAAAAGGCGCCGCCAATACAAGACCGCCAGCTACTAAAATGGTAATTGATAGGATGAGTAGCAATATGAGCTTGATCACGGCATGAAAATCGTTTTCCGCCTTAGTGGCGAAGATTGCCAACTCATAGCGCCCGGTGACCATCACCGCAAAAATGGTAGCGAACGAAAGCCAGGCACTAAAATCACCCATTTCGGCAGGGGAATACAGACGAACCA
The DNA here is from genome assembly GCF_002001065.1 of Pseudomonas sp. A25(2017). Lineage (NCBI taxonomy): Bacteria > Pseudomonadati > Pseudomonadota > Gammaproteobacteria > Pseudomonadales > Pseudomonadaceae > Pseudomonas > Pseudomonas sp. A25(2017). The sequence goes on from NZ_MUOA01000043.1 coordinate 26,891, forward strand.
GCAGCAGGGTGACGCCGATGGTAATCAGTTGAGCGCCAAGTGTGCCCACCAATACTCGCGCCACGCGCTTGATGAAGATTGCGCTCATCGCTTCACACTCCAAGATATCTTGAACGGGAAGGAGATAAGCACAAAGAATGGTCTAGCCTGCGAATCCCTCCGCCACACAGCCCCGCACTGGCAAACGCCAGAATCAACAGATACAACCCGACATCGACAGACTTGTTGGCCGCGCCCATATACTCATGGAGAAGAACCATGGAATAAGTGTTCACCCACAGAGCAGCGGCAAAGCAGGCGAAAACCAAAACGGTATCCACCAGGACAGACCTGTCGGCCCGAGCAAGTATGTACATCCGTCAGCTCGTCAACGCAGCACAAATGGTATCGATGGAAACTTTGTCCAGATAGGGATGCATAGGCAGACTCATCACGCGAGTGGCAACCTTGTCACCAACTGGCAACGACGATGCTTCGTCCGCCACTGCAGGTTGCTTGTTCAGTGGGATAGGATAATGCACGGCAGTCGGAACGCCGGCGGCCTGCAATCGTTTCTGGACAGCATCCCGATCGTCCACTTGCACGGTATATTGCGCGTAGGCGCTGATATTGCCTGCCTCGATGAAAGGGGTAGTGTCGACGCCCGCCTGCTTGAGGGCCACATCGTACCAACCCGCCACTTGCTGACGCAGCGCAATCTCCTCTTCGAAAATTTCAAGCTTGGGCAACAGAATGGCCGCTTGCAGGGTATCCAGTCGGCTGTTCACCCCAACCCGGATGTGGTGATAACGGCGATCCTGGCCATGCCGGGCAATTTGGCGAATGACAGTAGCCAGCGCTTCGTCATTGGTAAAGATCGCACCGCCATCGCCATAGCAGCCCAACGGCTTGCTAGGGAAGAAGCTGGTGCAGGAAACGGTCGTGAGGTTGCACGAACGCTTGCTTTTGTACGAAGCACCAAAGCTCTGAGCCGCGTCCTCGATCACTGGGATGCCATGTTTGGCCGCAATGGCGTTGATCGCATCGTAATCAGCACACTGGCCGTACAGCGAGACCGGGATAATCGCCTTTGTGCGCGGAGTAATCGCCGCCTCCAACAATTGTGGATCAAGGTTGTAGGTACGTGGGTCGATGTCTACGTAGACAGGCTTGGCACCCAGCAACGCAACTGTTTCGGCAGTGGCTATATAGGTGAAGCCCGGTGTGATCACCTCGTCGCCAGGGCCAATGCCCAAGGCCATCTGCACGATCTGCAGAGCATCGGTGCCGTTTGCGCAACTGATGCAGAACTTGGCGCCGGCAAAGGCGGCCAGGCGCTCCTCCAGTTCCTGCACTTCTGGGCCGAGAATGTACTGGCCGTGGCTCAAGACACGCTGGATGCCGGCATCGATCTTGTCCTTGATACGTGCTTGCTGACTTTTCAGGTCAATGAATTCAATCATGCTCAGGCATCCGTCTTGTTCAAAAGTTTTCCGTTCAGCACGTAGCGCGCCCCCGTATGCGAGCAGAAGGCCTCGCCCTGCCCGTTCAACTGCAATTGCTCGCCAAATTCGCTCATCCAGCCAATCTGCCGTGCGGGCACACCCACCATCAATGCATAGGCCGGTACATCCTTGTTGATGACCGCACCGGCACCGACGAAGGCATATTCACCAATGGTAACGCCGCAGACGATGGTGCAATTGGCGCCAAGCGTCGCGCCCTTTTTTACCAGCGTATCGAGGTACTGGTCCTTGCGCTCGATCAGCGAACGCGGATTATAGACATTGGTGAAGACCATGCTGGGGCCACAGAACACGCCCTCTTCCAGCGTGACATTGTCGTAGACCGACACATTGTTCTGGACCTTGCAGCGGTCGCCGATCACGACTTTGTTGCCCACAAACACATTCTGACCGAGCGAAACGCCGACACCGATGCGGGCGCCCCCGCAAACATGGACAAAGTGCCAGACACGGGAGTTTTCACCGATCTGCGCGCCCTCATCGATGATCGCGCTTGGGTGCTGATAGTAATTCATGGCGTCAGACTCACATTGGACTGAGGTTGATCGAAAGCTCGCTGCAGTTGCTCGGCAGCATAGTGCCCATAACGACTTGCACCCACCTCGTTGAGGTGGTGGCTGTCACGGTAGATGAGCAAGCCTTGCTGATAAGGCGCAGAGGCAAAGAAGCTGCTATTGGAAAAGTCCAGGAAACGCACACCAGGCGTGCGGTCGACAATGGCCTGAACTTGCTGGTTAGCAACCTGCCACTCGTGATTGAATGTCAATGGCGCCGGCAGGCCAAGCTCGGTAAAACGCCTTAGCCGCTGTACGTCTGTTTCAAACATTGGTATCTGAGCAAGCACCACGATGTGTTTATGGGCTCCTGCAGTATCGACGAGAAATTCAGCAAACGCCTTGGCGAATGCTTGGCTCTGCATCTGGTACTGCCACATGCCTGCGACGATCACCCGCTCCACCTTCGGCAACTCACGAGCCACGGCCTCGATCTGCGCGCGGCAAGGCTTTTGCGCCCACGCTGGCAGGCGTTCAAAGTCGAAGCCGGGGATAGGCACGCAACTGCTGGCAGTGAGCACACGGTAAGCGACGCCCTGCTCTTCGCCCACCTGGTCGAAGAAGTAGTTCAATTGGGCAGCATGGCTATCGCCAATGACCAGGACGGACACTTCGGCATCCGCCTTGCCTCGCTTGCACGCGCCCACTTGGGTGCCATGGCAGATAAGCTCTGGAGCAGCATAACGGGTGAGTTCCACAGGCAACGGAGCGACCAGCGAGGCGTTGACACGTTGCCCCCCCCACGCCACCAGCACGACCACAGCACCGGTTACAGCCCACTTGGGCACCTGGCGCATGCCGGAAGCGTTTCTGGCGGGTGTTTCGACCAAGCGATAGGAAAGCCATGCCAGCAGTACAGAGCTGGCCACGAAAATCGGCAACCATGCAGCCGTCAGCTCGTACTGCCCCGTGTAATAGCGAATAAACGCCAGCACCGGCCAATGCCACAGGTACAACGAATAGGAAATGCCGCCGATCCAGACCATCGGCCGAGTGGCCAGAAACGCGCTGACCGGACCACGCCGGGCGACGATGAGCAGCCCTGCCGCGACACAAGGCAGGATGGACCAGAAGCCTGGGAAGTGTTGCTTATCGATAGCCAGCACCGCCCAAGCCAGCAGGATTGCGCCCAGCCCACCGAACACGCTTGCCAGTAACATGGGTAGCTCGCGCTGGCGCATCAGCAAGGCAACGATGGCACCGACCATAAACTCGGGAATCCGTGCCGACAGGGCAAAGTACATCCCATCTTGCGATTCGCCCAGTCCACGGTAGCCGCTCCAGGCAAACAGACTGGCGGCTAGCAAGGCAAACGCCATGAGACGCCACTGCTTTGGCAAGCAAATGACCAGCACTGGGAAGAACAGATAGAACTGCATCTCGATGGCCAAGGACCAGGTATGCAGAAGCGGCAACTCATCGGCCCGCGGCGCGAAATAACTGCCGAAGCCAGAGAAGTACTGGTTGCTGGTAAACAGCGCCGAGGACTTCAGGCTGTTGAGAAAAAATGCAAAGTCATCAGGCAGAAACAGAAGCGCGGACAGCGCGCACACCACCACCAGCATGACGAAATACGCCGGCAGAATACGCTTGATGCGGCTGGCATAGAATGAAACAAGATCGACCTTGTCGCTTCGCTCGGTCAACAATGCCGTTATGATGAAGCCAGAGATGACAAAAAAGATGTCGACGCCAACATAGCCGGCTTTCAGCCAGCCACTATTGGCGTGATAAAGCATGACCGCCAGCACCGCGATTGCACGCAAGCCCTGAATATCGAGACGAATACTGCGCGCGTGGCGCATCGCACCCGCTTCATTTGACTTGTTGAAATTATCGTTCGACACGCTGGTTTGCGATCCTGCTTGGGAAATTTGAAAACGGGTGGCGCAAAGCCACCCGTGTTGTCTCACCGGTCAGCGAGAAAGGGCTTGGACGAACGGATGCGCTTCGTTGTCCGCTGCCACGACGATGGCCGCACTGCGAATGGTATTGACCGTCTCCACGCAGTGGCGAGCATCCTCGATGCCATAACCACGACCAGCCAGGATTTCCTCGTAGCTGGTGGTGTGCAGGTCAGTGAAGCCTTCGGAGAACTCCATTTCCTCACCGTTGACGGTAATCGAACGGTAAGTCGGCTTCTTGCCCTTCACCGATTCAGGCAGGTCGTTGGCGTCGACCGACAGGAACCAGCGTACGCGTGCTTTCTCGTACTCCAGGTAACCGGCCGCCTTGTGTTCGGAAGTGAAGTGCACAACGTTACGCTGCAGCTTGCCGAAGATGAAATGCAGCATGTCGTAGAAGTGCACGCCGATGTTGGTGGCTACGCCGAACGACTTGCGTGGGTCACCTTTCCAGCTTTGCAGGTACCACTTGCCGCGGGAAGTAATGTAGGTCAGGTCGACTTCGTACTTGTGCGGGTTGTTCTCGCGGGCAACCTTGTCCTTCAAGGCAATAATTGCCTGGTGATGGCGCAGTTGCAGGATGTTGAGCAGGCGCTTGCCGGTTTCCTGCTCGATCAGGGCCAACTGGTCCAGCTGCTGCGGGGTCGGCACCAGCGGTTTTTCGCAGATCACGTCACAGCCCAGGCGCAGACCGGCGGCAATGTGCGGTTGGTGCAAGTAGTTAGGCGAGCAGATCGACACGTAATCCAAGGCGGTCGCTGGGTCGCGCTTGAGGCTGTGAGCGTGATCAAGGAAGAACTCGAACTCGGTAAAGAATTCGCTTTGCGGTGAAATGCTGTCGATGATGCCTACCGAGTCATTGATGTCATAAGCGGACACCAATGTATTGCCGGTATCCTTAATGGCGCGCATATGGCGTGGGGCGATATATCCGGCGGCACCAATTAGAGCAAAACGTTTCATCCAGAACTCTCCTGTCATCAAGCTTTGATAATATTCGATTGAGGGGCGCGATACTTACCACGACTATCGATGATCAGTTGAGCCTGTTGACTGATAAGCTCATAGTCGAACTTATCGTGGTCGGTGGCCAGGATGACAGCATCATAAGCCTTTAGGACTTCAGCGGTCAGAGGCTCACTGGAAAGGTCGAAGTGGTGCTCGCGCATCTTCGGGAACTTCAAGACGTGCGGATCGGAATACCCTACGATGCCTCCTTTGGCCTCGATCAGTTCCATGATTTCAACCGAAGGCGACTCACGCATATCGTCTACGTTCTTCTTGTAGGCGATACCAAGCACCAGAATTTTGCTGCCTTTCAAAGGCTTGCCACGCTCATTCAGGCCGTCCATCAACTTGCTCAGAACGTACTCTGGCATGGCTTGGTTGACTTCACCCGAAAGTTCGATAAACCGTGTGTGCAAACCATACTCACGGGCTTTCCAAGTCAGATAGAACGGGTCGATTGGAATGCAGTGACCACCAAGACCGGGGCCCGGATAGTAGGCAGTAAAGCCGAAGGGCTTGGTTGCAGCGGCGTCGACTACTTCGAAAATATCAATGCCCATGCGGTCTGCGACCACTTTCATCTCATTCACCAAGCCGATATTGACCGCGCGGTGGATATTTTCCAGCAATTTGGTCATTTCAGCTGCTTTGGTGGAGCTAACCTGTACAACCTGGTCAATCGCGTGCTCATAGAGAGCGACACCGACCTCGAGGCACGCGGGCGTGTGCCCACCGATTACCTTTGGAATGGTACGGGTTTCAAAGTTTGGATTGCCCGGATCTTCGCGCTCCGGAGAATAAACCAGGAAGATATTCTCGCCAACACGTAATCCTTTCTCCTGGACACGCGGCAGCAGTTCTTCTTCTGTAGTGCCCGGGTAAGTTGTACTTTCAAGAGAGACGACCTGACCAGCCCTTAAATAAGGCTTTATCGCATCAGTCGTATTTATCACGAAACTCATATCGGGTTCGCGATATTTATTTAATGGTGTCGGCACGCAGAGAATCAGCGCATCACATTCCGGCACACGAGTAAAATCGGTAGTGGCTTCAAATCCACTCCGGCAAGCGGCTTCGATTTTTTCGCCAGGAATGTGCTCAATGTAGCTTTTGCCTGAGTTCAGCAGATCAACTTTTGAACTATCAATATCAAGCCCAATGACTTTGAACCCAATCGCATTATAACGCAGCATCAAAGGCAGGCCGACGTACCCAAGACCGACGATACCGATGACGGCCTCTTTTGCTTTAAATTTGGCGACGCTCGCCTGCTTTATGCTCGACATCCAACTCTCCATTTAACTTGTCAAAATCATCTAATTCATCAGAGCTATGGATCAGGCCTGAATCTGCCTGCCCCCTACCATTGCACAACAGGTAAACCTCCGTCTCAGCCCGCCGGACGGATGCTGGACGCTTTCACCTCAGCTCCTGCCGAAAACTCATTATAGGGCAGCACCTCCGGCACCTACCGCCGGCCCTCCAGATGTCTCACCATGGGCTGATTTCAATACACCACAGGCCTGTTGCTACCGGCTTCTGAGCGGCACGTTCATCCCGCACCACCACAAACCGCCATTATGCCTGTTGTGTAGCAAAATGGCTTTCCTGGATTGCACTTTACTGAGTTCTGGTTAGCTTGGCTTGCTTCAGTTAGCCGGTTTGCTTTTTGACATCATTATGATATCTAACCACTGAAGACGGCCCCGCCGGCATACCTCATGACGACAACAGACGAGGTTTCACCGCCTATTCAAACCATGCACCTCTATCTCGCTGTCAACCTCCAGCCCAATTTAAAACCACCACCCATTTCTAATTTATTCGGACCAATAAAAAACCCGTCTTTACGAAGAGGATCCTCATAAAGACGGGCTTAAATAATCACTCGGAGCTATCTCTAAGGAGCCACAAAAATACTTTAGAATCGAGAAATTGATCATCTCAACTCTTCAGTTGCTGCCCCTTACTCCGAATAACCGAAAATCGAATTAACGCTATGAAGCTACCCAGCATTCCGCCAGCAATAATACCCAGCAGCAAAATAAAAGCCTTTCTTGGCTTGATTGGGCTTTGCGGCACCTCAACGCTACCGTCTTGCCGATAAACCGAAATGCTTTCCGGATCAATATTCAACTTACGGTAAAAACTGTAGCGCATTTGGAGCGAACGTAAATCCGATATGAAAGCATCGTCAGAAGCTCTCGACTCCAGCGCCCTCACTTCCGCAGCCAAGGCCTTGCTGCCTCGCCGGTAATCCATTTGATTGCCCATCTCTACGGTTATATCAACAGCCGCGGTAGAGTTTATACTCGGGCCGGTGAGACCAATTGCTTCGGCGATCTTCAATGCTTCGCGCAATTGCTGAATCCGATCCTCACGTATTCGCTGTGCAGTTTCGCGCAAACCGACAATACGCTGCTCCAGATTACGTGCCCTTACCGAGGCTTCAGCCGTAACGTTCTTGATCAGCTCTGACTCAGCCGCTTCACTGGCGCGCGCCACATAAGCCTTCGCCCACTCCGTAGCTCGAACGGGACCCCCCCCCTGGACCGTTACCGAATAGCGGTCCGGCGTATCTTTACCAGGCCCTTTTATCACGAGCTCTCGAGAGAAACGCTCATACAAGCGATCAAGTGCACCCTTTCGCTCGGACTCATCAAGTGAAGGAAGATAAACCTCATTGAAAAATGTCTGACGAAGAGACTCCCCCTGTAGATTTCGGGCAAATACGTCATAGACATGCTTGATGGAATAAGGCTCCAGCTCAGTACTTTTCCCTCGACCATAGTTCAACTCAGCAATGCCGTTCTGAGTGGGTGGCATGATAAAAAGCTGGGCTTGATAAACCGGCTTACTGAGATATGCATAAGCTGCCGCACCCACGGCAACCAACAAGGTGACCGCAAGGATCAACAACTTTTGCCCCCATAGCCCACGCGCAAGAGCAATCAAATCGATCTCATCGGTGCCTTGGGTTTCAACACGATTATTTGGCATGGGTGATCCCGCCCCCCTCTTTTGGCATTGCGTCTACAGACACATCGAACTCACTAAAAGGCAAGACAGGCACAGCGATAAACTGAATCAAGTTAAATTTGAACAAAACGCACCCAAAGTCAGAAAAAATTGTTGGCCGTGATCCTTACACCAAGACTACTGGGCTCACACATCCATTATTTCGGCCTTCTACGCATCCCTAGAAACCACGCAAGCGACGGCCCGACTACCATACCAGCGAGAAGCGCCAGGATCACGAACACCGAGACAGGAAGCTGCGGAGCTGACCAGCCCAGAAACAGCAGTGCCACTGGCTGGTTGTTTTCAAGCACGAACAGGACGATAGCTGAAGCCACGAGCAGCGCAAGTACGACAAGGGCCAGGCGTTTAAAGTTCCGCATGAGAATTCCTCTGTTTTGGCGCTCCGTCAGAGCTCATCCCCCTCCTCCTCATTCACCCGATCCCTAAGCTCTTTACCCGGCTTGAAATGAGGAACGAACTTCCCATCAAGACTGACGGACTGACCCGTTTTGGGATTGCGCCCAACCCGCGGAGCGCGGTAATGCAGGGAAAAGCTGCCGAAACCACGGATTTCGATACGATCTCCCGTAGCCAGGCATTGGGACATTTGTTCAAGCATGGTCTTGATGGCCAGCTCCACATCCTTGGATGAGAGTAGCCCTTGATGGGTGACAATTCGTTCGATCAACTCCGACTTCGTCATATTTTTCCCTTCTTTTTCAAGCAGCTAGGAAAATCGCTTGAAAAGGTTTTAGCATGACCGGAGGGATTTGAACAGCCCAAGTATTGACATTCTTCTTGACTCCCCTACCGCCTCTTTCCGCGCAAGCAGGGAGATGCTACCGACAGATGACCAGCATCGTTCGAGTCACATAGCCTGCCGGATTGAAACCAAAGGGATACCAATCTTCATCCTTCGCGTCGTCGGATCGGGTAATCACCTTGTAGCCAGCACCTTTACACTCCCTTGCAGCTCTCTTATGGCACTTCTCCCAGCCGGAACCCAATCCCGAGCAGTCGACCTCGATACCGCTGACACCACGCACTGCGTGGGTCTTGGCGCTTGTAGAGCAACCCGCCAGCATCAGGACGACCAACACCAGAAAGAACTTGTTCATTCAGATCCTTTAGGTAGAGAGCCTGGCCCCATTACGCACACAAGCCGGAACCCCCTTGGATAGATTATTGATCTGCTTCATAAAAGAGACACTCCGGTTGAGGGGTTGGTTTCGTAGCATCTCGAATGGTCGCAGTTTGGCAGCGCTTATGGGAGTCGGAAAAATCTGAAAATATCGCAGGCACAAAAAAGGGCGACCGAAGTCGCCCTTTTTCTATGGTCTGACAGAACTCAGTTCTGTTTTTCCATTTGTGCACGCAGCAGGTCGCCCAGAGTGGTAGGACCAGCAGCAATGTCAGAGGTAGCTGGCTTGTCGCGCAGGCTCTGGATTGCTTCTTTCTCTTCAGCATCGTCTTTCGACTTGATGGAGAGCTGGATTACGCGGCTCTTGCGGTCAACGCTGATGATCTTGGCTTCTACTTCTTCGCCTTCTTTCAGAACGTTGCGCGCGTCTTCAACGCGGTCACGGCTGATTTCGGAGGCTTTCAGAGTCGCTTCGATATCGTCGGCCAGAGTGATGATGGCGCCTTTGGCGTCAACTTCTTTCACGATGCCCTTAACGATTGCGCCTTTGTCGTTCTCTTGAACGTACTCGGAGAACGGATCGCTTTCCAGTTGCTTGATACCCAGGGAGATACGCTCGCGCTCTGGGTCAACCGACAGGATAACGGTGTCCAGCTCGTCGCCCTTCTTGAAACGACGTACGGCTTCTTCGCCCACTTCGTTCCAGGAGATGTCGGACAGGTGAACCAGGCCGTCGATGCCGCCGTCCAGACCAATGAAGATACCGAAATCGGTGATCGACTTGATGGTGCCGGAGATTTTATCGCCCTTGTTGAACTGGCCAGAGAAGTCTTCCCATGGGTTGGACTTGCACTGCTTGATGCCGAGGGAGATACGACGACGCTCTTCGTCGATGTCCAGAACCATGACTTCCACTTCGTCGCCGACTTGTACGACTTTCGAAGGGTGGATGTTCTTGTTGGTCCAGTCCATTTCGGAAACGTGTACCAGGCCTTCAACGCCTTCTTCCAGCTCAGCGAAGCAGCCGTAGTCGGTGAGGTTGGTAACACGAGCGGTGACGCGGGTGCTTTCTGGGTAACGGGCTTTGATAGCGACCCATGGATCTTCACCCAGTTGCTTGAGACCCAGGGAAACACGATTGCGCTCGCGATCGTACTTCAGAACCTTGACATCGATCTCGTCGCCAACGTTGACGATTTCCGAAGGATGCTTGATACGCTTCCAGGCCATGTCGGTGATGTGCAGCAGGCCATCGACGCCACCCAGATCGACGAATGCGCCGTAATCGGTGAGGTTTTTGACAATACCCTTGACCTGCTGGCCTTCCTGCAGCGATTCCAGCAGAGCTTCACGCTCGGCGGAGTTCTCGGCTTCCAGGACACTGCGACGGGAAACGACAACGTTGTTGCGCTTCTGGTCCAGCTTGATGACCTTGAATTCCAGCTCTTTGCCTTCCAGGTGCGTGGTATCGCGCACTGGACGGACGTCAACCAGGGAACCTGGCAGGAACGCACGGATGCCGTTAACGTCGACAGTGAAGCCGCCTTTAACCTTACCGTTGATAACGCCCTTGACCACTTCCTCAGCTGCGAAAGCCGCTTCCAGAACGATCCAGCATTCAGCGCGCTTGGCTTTTTCACGGGACAGCTTGGTTTCACCAAAGCCATCTTCAACCGAGTCCAGCGCAACGTGAACTTCGTCACCGACGTTGATGTTCAGTTCGCCAGCGTCGTTGTAGAACTGCTCAAGCGGGATGAGTGCTTCAGACTTCAGACCAGCGTGAACGGTTACCCAGCGAGCTTGGTAATCGATATCAACGATAACACCGGTGATGATGGAGCCTGCCTGAAGGTTCAGGGTTTTCAGGCTTTCTTCAAAGAGTTCCGCAAAGCTTTCGCTCATTTTAATTCCTGTTGATTAGGGCGAAGAATACGCCCGCCTCCACATCCCAGACGATGTGGGTTAGTTTCATATAAAAGAAGCATCGCAGGACTATGACTGGTCCCCTGCGAAGCTTCCTGGTCACCCGGCGATATCGCGAATGGCGATCTCGCTCATGATGCGTTGCAGCACCTGATCGATGGACAACTCCGTGGAATCCAGCTGTATCGCGTCGGCCGCCGGCTTGAGCGGGGCTACTGCGCGCTGGGTGTCACGCTCATCGCGTGCACGGATCTCATCTAGCAGACTCGACAGACTAACATCCTCGCCCTTGCCCTTCAACTGCAAATATCGGCGACGCGCCCTCTCCTCCGCACTGGCGGTGAGGAAAATCTTCAACGGTGCATCGGGGAAAACCACTGTGCCCATGTCTCGACCGTCAGCCACCAGCCCCGGCGACTCCTGGAAGGCGCGCTGGCGCTGCAGCAAGGCTTCGCGCACTGCCGGCAGCGCGGCGACCTGGGAGGCTCCGGCACCGACGCTTTCGGTACGAATGACGTCGCTGACCTCATCGCCTTCCAGAATGATGCGCTGGAGCTGACCGTCGGTCGCCGCAATGAATTGCACGTCCAGATGAGCGGCCAGTGCCTTGAGCAGTTCTTCGTTGGTCAGGTCGACGCCGTGGTTGCCGGCGGCGAACGCCAGCAGACGGTACAAGGCACCCGAATCAAGCAGGTTCCAGCCCAATTGCCTGGCCAGGATCCCGGCGACGGTGCCCTTGCCCGAACCGCTTGGGCCATCGATGGTGATGACCGGTGCCTTGATATTCACGACTGTGCCTCTTGCGCTACTCGGATACCGACCTGTGCACACAGCGCCAGGAAGTTCGGGAACGACGTCGCGACGTTGGCGCAATCATGGATGCGAATCGGCGCGCTAGCGCGCAAAGACGCCACACTGAAGGCCATGGCGATACGATGGTCACCGTGACCATGGACTTCGCCGCCGCCGATCTGGCCGCCGTCGATGATGATGCCGTCCGGCGTTGGCTGGCACTTGACGCCAAGGGCGAGCAAGCCATCTGCCATCACCTGGATGCGATCCGATTCCTTGACCCGCAGTTCTTCGGCGCCCGTCAATACGGTGCGCCCTTCTGCACAGGCGGCCGCCACGAACAGCACCGGAAACTCGTCGATGGCCAGCGGAACCAGCGCTTCCGGAATCTCGATACCCTTGAGTTTAGCTGCTCGTACGCGCAGGTCCGCCACGGGTTCGCCGCCGACTTCACGCTGGTTTTCCAGGGTGATGTCAGCGCCCATCAAGCGCAGGATGTCGATCACGCCGGTACGGGTCGGGTTGATGCCGACGTGCTCGAGCACCAGGTCGGAACCTTCGGCGATCGAGGCGGCCACCAGGAAGAATGCCGACGACGAGATGTCGCCCGGCACTTCAATGTGGGTCGCAGTCAGCTTGTTGCCAGACTCGACGGACGCCGTGGCACCATCGACCGTGACCGGGTAGCCGAAGCCGCGCAGCATGCGCTCGGTGTGGTCGCGGGTCGGGGCCGGCTCGGTGACGGTGGTCTTGCCTTCGGCGTAGAGACCCGCCAGCAGCAGGCAGGATTTCACCTGGGCGCTAGCCATCGGCATGGTGTAGGTCAGGCCCTTGAGCTTGTTGCCACCACGGATGATCATCGGTGGACGACCGTCGGCGGCAGTCTCGATGACCGCGCCCATTTCCCGCAACGGGTTGGCGACGCGATTCATCGGGCGCTTGGACAGCGAGGCGTCACCGGTCAGGGTGCTGTCGAAGTCCTGCGCGGCCAGCAGGCCGGACAACAGGCGCATCGAGGTCCCGGAGTTACCCAGGTAGATTGGCCCCGGGGCAGGCTTGAGACCATGCAGGCCGACACCATGGATGGTCACGCGACCGTGGTGCGGACCTTCGATGACCACCCCCATGTCGCGAAACGCTTGCAGCGTCGCCAGGGCGTCTTCGCCCTCGAGGAAACCTTCCACCTCGGTCACGCCGTCGGCCAGGGAGCCGAGCATGATCGAACGGTGGGAAATCGATTTATCGCCCGGTACACGAATACGCCCGCTCAGGGAGCCACCAGGTTGTGCCAGGAAAATCAGATCGTTGGAGTTCATAGCGTCCACATAGGCCCGACGGGCCAGGATTTTACTGAAATGCTCGCGGGCCACCCTGGCGCGTGTGAAAACGCCCAGCAATTGGTGCCCGTCCCCTGCATCGACCGCGTCGCGCAAGGCGTCGAGGTCGCTGCGAAATGTATCGAGTGTGCGCAAGACAGCTTCGCGGTTGGCGAGGAAGATGTCGTGCCACATGACCGGGTCGCTTCCAGCGATTCTCGTGAAATCGCGGAAACCGCCGGCAGCGTAACGGAAGATCTCAAGATTTTCATTGCGTTTGGCCAACGAATCCACCAGGCCGAACGCCAACAGGTGCGGCAAGTGGCTGGTGGCCGCCAACACTTCATCGTGACGCTCGACCTGCATGTGCTCGACATCAGCGCCCAGTTCGCGCCACAAACGATCCACCACCGCCAGCGCGGCTGGATCCGTCTGGTCCAGCGGCGTGAGGATCACTTTGTGGCGACGAAACAGTTCGGCGTTGGAGGCTTCCACCCCGCTCTGCTCAGAACCGGCAATCGGATGGCCGGGCACGAAGCGCGCCGGCATCCCGCCGAAGGCCTCGGTGGCCGCACGTACGACGTTGCCCTTGGCACTGCCGACGTCGGTCAGGATCGCTTGCCCCAGGTTCATGGTGGCCAGGCGCGCCAGCAGTTTTTCCATGGCCAGGATCGGCACCGCCAGTTGGATCACGTCCGCGCCCTGGCAAGCGATCGCCAGGTCATCCTCGCAGCGATCGACCACCCCCAGCTCCACCGCCAGCTTGCGCGACTGCGGATCCAGGTCGACACCGACCACCTCGCGGCACAGGCCGCTTTCACGCAAGCCCTTGGCAAACGAACCGCCAATCAACCCCAGGCCGACCACCACCAGGCGACCGATCATAGGGGCAGCAGGTTGCAGCGAAGTGACATCAACCACGAGCCAGAACCTTGCTCAACGCCTCAAGGAAACGGTTGTTCTCCGCTGGCAGGCCGATGGTGATGCGCAGGTGGTTCGGCATGCCGTAGTTGGCCACCGGACGCACGATCACGCCTTCGCGCAGCAGCCCCTGGTACACCGGCGCGGCGACACGCCCCAGGTCGACGCAGATGAAGTTGCCTTTAGATGGAATCCAGCTCAGACCCAGCTCCCGGAACCCCACTTCCAACTGCTGCATGCCGGCCACGTTCAGGCGACGGCTTTCCGCCAGGTAGGCCGCATCCTGCAATGCGGCGCAGGCGGCTGCCAGGGCGAAGCTGTTGACGTTGAACGGCTGGCGCACGCGGTTCAGCACATCGGCCACCACGGCGGTGGACAGGCCGTAGCCAACCCGCAGCGAGGCCAGGCCGTAGGCTTTCGAGAACGTGCGCGAAACCAGCAGGTTCGGGTAGGCCGCGAGGAAATCCAGGCCATCGGGCAAATCGCTGCCTTCGGCATACTCGATGTAAGCCTCGTCCAACACCACCAGCACGTGCGCGGGCACGTCTTGCAGGAAGTCGTCCAAGGCCTGGGCGTCGAACCAGGTGCCAGTCGGATTGTTCGGGTTGGCGATGAAAACTACGCGGGTGTTGGCGTCGATGGCAGCCAGCATGGCCGGCAGATCGTGCCCCCAGTTCTTGGCGGGAACCACGTGGGCATCGGCGCCGACGGCCTGGGTCGCGATCGGGTAGACCGCAAACGCGTGCTCGCTGAACACGGCGTTGAGACCTGGTGCCAGGTACGCGCGCGCCACCAACTCAAGAATGTCGTTGGAGCCATTGCCCAGCGTCACTTGGTTGAGCTCGACACCACAGCGCTCGGCCAGCAGGCTTTTCAGCGCAAACCCATTGCCATCGGGGTAACGGGTCAGCTCGGCCAGTTCGTCGCGGATCGCCGCCAGCGCCTTGGGGCTCGCGCCCAACGGGTTTTCGTTGCTCGCCAACTTGACGATGCTGGCCGGATCCAGGTCCAGCTCGCGGGCCAGTTCGTCCACGGGCTTGCCCGGAACGTAAGGCGAGAGTTGTTGCACGCCTGGCTGAGCCAGAGCGAGGAAGTTGCCACTCATTTGCTATCCGCCCTTAAAGAACTGCCTTGGGGTAGGAACCCAGCACCTTGAGTGCCACTGCTTCCTGACTGATTTTCTCCAGCACACCTTTTACCAGCGGATCGCGGTGGTGGCCGACAAAATCGATGAAGAACACGTAGGTCCATTTACCGCTGCGCGACGGACGGGTCTCGATCCGCGTCAGGTCGATACCGTTGTCGTGGAACGGCACCAGCAGTTCATGGAGCGCGCCGGGCTTGTTGCTCATGGACACGATGATCGACGTCTTGTCGTCGCCGGTCGGCGGTACTTCCTGGCTGCCGATCATCAGGAACCGCGTGGAGTTGTCCGGGCGATCCTCGATTTTCTCGGCTAGGCGAGTCAGCCCGTAGAGGCCGGCCGCCATATCGCCAGCGATCGCCGCCGAGTTCCACTCACCCTTGACCCGCTTGGCCGCTTCGGCGTTGCTCGATACCGCCACGCGCTCGACATTCGGGTAATGGGCGTCCAGCCACTTGCGGCACTGGGCCAACGACTGGGCGTGGGAATAGATCCGGCTGATGCTGTCGGTCTTGGTGTTCTCGCCGACCAGCAGGTGATGGTGGATGCGCAGCTCGACTTCGCCGCAGATCACCATGTCATGCTCGAGGAAGCTGTCCAGCGTGTGGTTGACCGCGCCTTCGGTGGAGTTTTCCACCGGCACCACGCCAAAATTCACCGCGCCGGCGGCGACTTCACGGAACACTTCGTCGATGGCAGCCATCGGTTTGCTGATCACTGCGTGACCGAAGTGCTTCATGGCCGCTGCCTGGGTGAAGGTGCCTTCCGGGCCCAGGTAGGCGATTTTCAGCGGCTGCTCGAGCGCCAGGCACGACGACATGATTTCGCGAAACAAGCGCGCCATCTCTTCGTTGCCCAGCGGCCCCTTGTTGCGCTCCATGACACGCTTGAGCACCTGAGCTTCACGCTCAGGACGATAGAACACCGGCACTTCGCCTTCGGCCAGGGAGGCCATCTTCACCCGGGCGACTTCCTGGGCGCAGCGCGCGCGCTCGCTGATCAGCTCCAGGACCTTTTCGTCCAGGGCATCGATGCGCAGGCGCAGCGCCTTGAGTTCTTGCTCAGACATCAGCCATGTTCCTTCTCGAACTCTGCCATGTAGGCGATCAACGCATTGACGGCGTTGATGTCGACGGCGTTGTAGATGGAGGCACGCATGCCACCGACCGAACGGTGGCCCTTGAGGTTCAGCAGGCCACGCTCGTCGGCACCGGCCAGGAACGGCTTGTCCAGACGGTCGTCGGCCAGGCGGAACGGCACGTTCATCCACGAACGATCGGTCTTGTTGATCGGGTTGCTGTAGAGACCGCTGGCGTCGATGAAGTCATACAGCGTGCGCTGCTTCACTTCGTTGAGCTTGCCAATGGCTTCGACACCGCCCTGCTCTTTCAGCCATTCGAACACCAGGCCGGACAGGTACCAGGCCAGGGTCGGCGGGGTGTTGTACATCGAGCCGTTGTCAGCCGCGACCTTGTAGTTGAGCATGGTCGGGCACAGGGAACGGGCACGCCCCAGCAGGTCTTCACGGATGATGTTGACCAGAATGCCGCTTGGGCCGATGTTTTTCTGGGCGCCGGCGTAGATCATGCCGAAACGGGAGATATCCACAGGGCGCGAGAGAATGTCCGAGGACATGTCGGCCACCAATGGCACGTCGCCAGTTTCCGGGATCCAGTTGAATTCCAGGCCACCGATGGTTTCGTTCGGCGCGTAGTGAACGTAGGCCGCGTCCTTGGACAGGTTCCATTCGTTCTGGCCGGGGATCGCGAAATAGTCGTAGGGCTTGGCGGTGGCAGCCACGTTGACGTGACCGTAGCGCGAAGCTTCTTCGATGGCTTTCTGCGACCAGATACCGGTATCGATGTAGTCGGCCTTGCCACTTTCCGGCAGCAGGTTCAACGGGATCTGGGCGAACTGCTGGCTGGCGCCGCCCTGCAGGAACAGCACCTTGTAATTGGACGGGATGTTCAGCAGATCACGCAGGTCCTGCTCGGCCTTGGTGGCAATGGATACGAACTCATCGCTGCGATGGCTCATTTCCATGACCGACAGGCCCTTGCCGTGCCAGTCGAGAAGTTCACCCTGGGCACGCTTCAGGACCGCCTCAGGAAGCGCCGCCGGGCCGGCACAGAAGTTATAGGCTCTCTTGCTCACATCCAATCTCGCTCTGATCTGGTGGTTCACGCAATTAATACGGTATCAGGTGGTGCGCATTGTGGACCTAGGGCGAGAGAGCAAAGGTGTGGGAGCAAGGCTTGCCCGCGATAGCAGACTGTCATCCAACATTGATGTTGACTGGTCTACCGCCATCGCGGGCAAGCCTTGCTCCCACAAGCCTTGCTCCCACACAAGCCTTGTTCTCACAAAGCTGCAATTTGATACGAAATTTCAAACGAGACAAACAACAAGGGGGCGAATCTTCATCCGCCCCCCGCGTGTCCGCTTAGTCCTGCGGTTCTTCTTCGTCTGCGGCAGCGTCGAGCGGCTGGTCGCCGGTCACGTCGTCGACATCGGCACCCAGGGTGCCGTCGAATGCCGTGCCTTCGCCTTCCTCGCCTTCCAGCTCCTCGCCTTCGACTTCCGATGGCTCCTGCACCCGCTCAAGCCCTACCAGCGTTTCATCGCTGGCCAGCTTGATCAGCGTCACGCCCTGGGTGTTACGGCCCAGGCTCGAGACTTCGGCGACTCGCGTACGCACCAGGGTGCCCTGGTCGGAGATCAACATGATCTCCTCGCCATCGAGCACCTGGACAGCGCCGACCAGACGACCGTTACGGTCGTTGCTGACCATGGCGATCACACCTTGGCCGCCACGCTTGTACTCAGGGAACTCGCTGATGGCCGTGCGCTTGCCATAACCACGCGCCGAAGCGGTGAGGATCTGGCTGCCTTCTTCAGGGATCAGCATGGAAATCAGCTTCTGGCCTTCCGGCAGGCGCATGCCGCGCACACCACGGGCGGTACGGCCCATGGCACGCACGTCGGATTCCTTGAAGCGAGTGACCTTGCCACCGTCGGAGAACAGCATGACCTCACGCTCGCCGTCGGTGATGGCGGCGGAAATCAGCACGTCGCCTTCGTCCAGTTCCAGGGCGATCAGGCCGACGCTGCGCTGGCGACTGAAGGATTCCAGCGGGGTTTTCTTCACGGTGCCGTTGGCGGTGGCCATGAAGATGTAGTGACCTTCGGTGTATTCCTCCACCGGCAGCATGGTGGTGATGTATTCACCATCGTCCAGCGGCAACAGGTTGACCAGCGGACGACCACGTGCGGCACGGGAGGCTTCCGGGATCTCGTAGGTCTTGAGCCAGTACACCTTGCCTTTGCTGGAGAACAGCAGCAGCGTGGTGTGGCTGTTGGCGACCAGCAGGTGAGCGATGTAGTCCTCGTCCTTGACGCCGGTCGCCGACTTGCCTTTGCCGCCGCGACGCTGGGCCTGGTAGGCGGCCAGCGGCTGGGTCTTGGCGTAGCCGCCGTGGGAAATGGTCACCACGCGCTCTTCTTCCGGGATCATGTCACCCAGGGTCAGGTCCAGGCGCGCATCGAGGATCTCGGTGCGGCGCACGTCGCCGTATTCGGCGCGGATCACTTCCAGTTCTTCGCGGATCACTTCCATCAGGCGCGTGGCGCTGTTGAGGATGCGGATCAGCTCGCCGATCTGGTTGAGGATCTCCTGGTACTCGGCCAGCAGCTTCTCGTGCTCCAGGCCGGTCAGGCGGTGCAGGCGCAGTTCCAGGATGGCTTGCGCCTGTTCCGGGGACAGGAAGTACTTGCCTTCGCGCAGGCCGTATTGCGGGTCGAGGTTCTCCGGGCGGCACGAGTCGGCGCCAGCGCGCTCGACCATTGCCACCACCGCGGAGGACTCCCAAGGGGTGCTGATCAGCGCTTCCTTGGCTTCCGACGGCGTTGGCGAGGCCTTGATCAAGGCGATCACCGGGTCGATGTTCGACAGGGCAACGGCCTGGCCTTCGAGAATGTGACCACGCTCGCGAGCCTTGCGCAGTTCGAACACGGTACGGCGGGTGACCACTTCGCGGCGGTGACGGACGAAGGCTTCCAGCAGGTCCTTGAGGTTCAGGATCCGCGGACGGCCGTCGATCAGCGCAACGATGTTGATGCCGAACACGCTTTGCAGTTGGGTCTGGGCGTAGAGGTTGTTGAGGATCACCTCAGGCACTTCGCCACGACGCAGCTCGATCACGACGCGCATGCCGTCCTTGTCGGACTCGTCACGCAGCTCGGTGATGCCTTCGAGCTTCTTCTCTTTCACCAGCTCGGCGATCTTCTCGATCAGGCGAGCCTTGTTCAGCTGGTACGGCAGCTCGGTGATGACGATCTGCTGGCGGCCACCCACCTTGTCGATGTCTTCGACGGTGGAGCGGGCGCGCATGTAAATGCGGCCACGGCCGGTGCGGTAGGCTTCGATGATGCCGGCGCGACCGTTGATGATCGCAGCGGTCGGGAAGTCCGGACCCGGGATGTATTGCATCAGCTCATCGACGGTCAGCTCGGGATTGTCGATGAGGGCCAGGCAACCGTCGATGACTTCACCGAGGTTGTGCGGCGGGATGTTGGTCGCCATGCCCACGGCAATACCGCTGGAGCCGTTGACGAGCAGGTTCGGGATACGGGTCGGCATGACCGCCGGGATCATTTCGGTGCCGTCGTAGTTCGGCACCCAGTCCACGGTTTCCTTGTGCAGGTCGGCCAGCAGTTCGTGGGCCAACTTGGTCATGCGCACTTCGGTGTATCGCATGGCTGCGGCGTTGTCGCCGTCCACGGAACCGAAGTTGCCCTGGCCGTCTACCAGCAGGTAGCGCAAGGAGAATGGCTGCGCCATACGAACGATGGTGTCGTACACGGCAGTGTCGCCGTGGGGGTGATACTTACCGATCACGTCGCCGACGACACGGGCAGATTTCTTGTACGGCTTGTTGAAGTCGTTGCCCAGCTCGCTCATCGCGAACAACACGCGCCGGTGCACGGGCTTCAAGCCATCGCGCGCATCCGGCAGCGCCCGCCCGACGATTACGCTCATTGCGTAGTCGAGGTAGGACTGTTTCAGCTCGTCTTCGATATTGACCGGGAGGATTTCTTTGGCCAGTTCGCCCATGAGAAGCCTGATTCCTTTTTCTGGTGAAACCTCGTCACATCCAGATGGGACGAACGAAGCTCGCCGCTGCAGAACAAGTGCCGTGCAGCGACTTACGACAAATCAACGAGTTATGCCATGGATCTGCGCAGTAAAGGCCACCTCGCGAGGCAGCCTTGGAAACCGCCGGATGTTATCACAAGAGCCGCCACGCACCTATCCCCCAGACGCGCATGGTGCGTAGTTAGTTGACCGGTGACAGGCTGATATGGGATCAGAGGGGCTTAGGAGCGCTGCGGATGGAGAATCAGGGCGAAAATGCAAGGGATTTGTTGCCGTTAAGGGCCTCATCGCGAGCAGGCTCGCTCCCACAAGGATCTTTTGTGTCTGAAATTTCAGACACACCTCCTATCCACTGTGGGAGCGAGCCTGCTCGCGATGGCGGTGGATCAGACACCAAAAGGCCTTCAATGCAACCGCTTGCGGCACATCAACTGCGCCAGCTTCGCGGTGTCCGGGCGCTCGATGATGCCCTTTTCCGTGACGATGACGTCGATCAGGTCCGCCGGGGTGACATCGAATACCGGGTTGAAGGCGTCCACATCTGCGCCGAGCCACTTGCCGCCGATCTCCAGCAGTTCGCGCCCGTCGTGCTCCTCGACCGGGATGTCATCACCACTGGCCAGACTCATGTCGATGGTCGAGCTCGGCGCCACCACCATGAAGCGCACGCCATGGTGCATGGCACAGACCGCCAGTTGATAGGTGCCGATCTTGTTCCCCACGTCACCATTGGCGGCGATGCAATCGGCACCGACGACCACCCAGGTCACACCTTTGGTCTTCATGATGTGGGCAGCGGCGGAGTCGGCGTTGAGGGTCACCGGGATGCCCTCGCGGGCCAGCTCCCACGCTGTCAGGCGCGAGCCTTGCAGCCATGGACGGGTTTCGTCGGCATAGACGCGCTCCACCATGCCTTCAATATATGCACCACGGATGACGCCCAAGGCCGTGCCGAAGCCACCGGTCGCCAGGGCACCCGTGTTGCAATGGGTCAGGATGGCCTGGGCATTGCCCTGGTGCTTGCGGATCAGGTCGACGCCCAACTGAGCCATGGTCAGGTTGGCTTCGCGGTCACTCTCGTGGATCGCGATGGCTTCAGCCTCAAGCACCGCCAGCGGCTCGGCGTGTTCCTTCAAGCGCCCCAACCGGTCGCGCATCCGGTCCAGCGCCCAGAAGAGGTTTGCCGCCGTCGGCCGAGCCTCGGCCAGCAAGGTAAAATCCGCCTCCAGCGCCGCTTGCCAGTCACCGCCTTCGACCATCCTGGCCCGCGCTGCCAGCACGACACCATAGGCCGCACTGATGCCGATGATCGGTGCGCCGCGCACTGCCATCGAGCCAATGGCCTCGGCCACATCGGCGGCACGGGTGCAGGCGATCCAGCTTTCCTCGAACGGCAAGACACGCTGATCCAGCAGGTACAGGACGCCATCGCGCCAATCGATGGCCTTCACCTTCTCCGCAGCCAATAGTCGATCGCGCATCCTTCACCCCGTACTCATGAACAAAAGCCGCCGATTATAGCGATCCCTCCGCGAAGACGCTCGGGTATACTTCGCCATCCTTTATACCCCATGGAACCGTTCCACGATGCCCAAGCCTGCCGTTGCGCTCGACTTATTATTGCTGCCGACCTGGTTGGTGCCTGTCGAACCCGCCGGTGTAGTGCTCAAGGATCATGGTCTGGGCATTCGCGACGGTTGCATCGTGTTCATCGGCCCACGGGCAGAAGCCCTGAAGTGTGATGCCGCCCACGTCCGTGAACTGCCCGGCATGCTGCTCAGCCCCGGCCTGATCAACGCCCACGGCCACGCGGCCATGACCCTGTTCCGCGGCCTGGCCGACGACCTGCCCTTGATGACCTGGCTGGAACAGCACATCTGGCCGGCCGAGGCCAAATGGGTCGATGAAGATTTCGTGCGCGATGGCACCGACCTGGCAATCGCCGAGCAGATCAAGGGCGGCATCACCTGCTTCTCCGACATGTATTTCTACCCCAAGATCGCCAGCGAGTGTGTTCACGACAGCGGTATTCGTGCACAAATCGCGATTCCGATCCTCGACTTCCCGATCCCCGGTGCCGCCAGCGCCGACGAAGCCATTCGTCAGGGCATCGAGTTGTTTGGCGACCTCAAGCACCACCCGCGGATCAAAGTCGCATTCGGCCCGCACGCACCCTACACCGTGGGCGACGAGAACCTGGAGAAAATCCGCGTGATCGCCGAGGAACTGGACGCGGCCATTCATATGCACGTTCACGAAACCGCCTTCGAAGTGCAGCAGGCTGTGGATATCACCGCTGAGCGACCAATGGCTCGCCTGGGACGCCTTGGCCTGCTGGGGCCACGCTTTCAGGCCGTGCACATGACTCAAATCAGCGACGAAGACCAGGCCTTGCTGGTAGAAAGCAATTGCAGCGTGATCCACTGCCCGGAATCGAACCTGAAACTGGCCAGTGGTTTCTGCCCGGTGGAGCGCCTGTGGCAGGCCGGTGTCAATGTCGCCCTAGGCACCGACGGTGCGGCGAGCAACAACGACCTGGATCTGCTCGGCGAAACCCGCACCGCTGCCCTGCTGGCCAAGGCCGTCGCCGGTTCGGCCACGGCTCTGGATGCCCATCGGGCGCTGCGCATGGCCACGCTCAATGGCGCCCGGGCGCTGGGCATCGAAGCGACAGTCGGTTCGCTGGAAGTCGGCAAGGCCGCCGACCTGGTGGCCTTCGATCTGTCGGGCCTGGCCCAGCAGCCGATCTACGACCCGGTGTCGCAACTGATTTATGCCACCGGGCGCGATTGCGTAAAACACCTGTGGGTGGGCGGCAAGCCGCTATTGGAAGATGGCCGACTGACCCGCATGGACGAATCAAGACTGATCGCCACGGCCCAGGCCTGGGGTCGCCGCATCAGCGGCCACAACGAATGACCACGCCCCTTGAGCCGCGGCTCGGGGCACCTGATTTTTCAAGCTTTTCGAGGATCTGCACATGAGTAACGTCGACCACGCCGAAATCGCCAAATTCGAAGCCCTGGCCCATCGCTGGTGGGACCGTGAAAGCGAATTCAAACCGCTGCACGACATCAACCCGCTGCGGGTCAACTGGATTGACGAACGGGTCAACCTGGCCGGCAAGAAGGTGCTCGACGTCGGTTGTGGCGGCGGCATTCTCAGCGAAGCCATGGCCCAGCGCGGGGCGACGGTGATGGGCATCGACATGGGCGAAGCGCCACTGGCGGTTGCACAACTGCATCAACTGGAGTCGGGCGTCAGCGTGGAATACCGGCAGATCACCGCCGAAGGCCTGGCCGAAGAAATGCCTGGCCAATTCGACGTGGTCACCTGCCTGGAAATGCTCGAGCACGTGCCAGACCCGTCCTCAGTCATCCGCGCTTGCTTTCGCATGGTCAAGCCGGGCGGGCAGGTGTTTTTCTCCACCATCAACCGCAATCCGAAGGCCTACCTGTTCGCCATCGTCGGCGCCGAATACATCATGAAGCTGTTGCCGCGCGGCACTCACGACTTCAAGAAATTCATCCGCCCTTCCGAACTGGGCGCCTGGAGCCGTGCGGCCGGGCTGACCGTCAAGGACATCATTGGCCTGACCTACAACCCGCTGACCAAGCACTACAAGCTGGCCGCCGACGTTGACGTCAACTACATGATCCAGACCCTGCGCGAGGAGTAAGTCGATGCGTCTCAAAGCGGTTCTTTTCGACATGGACGGCACGCTGCTCGACACCGCGCCGGACTTCATCGCCATCTGCCAGGCCATGCGCGCCGACCGTGGCTTGCCACCGATGAACGCCCAGCACATTCGCGACGAGATTTCCGGCGGCGCCCGGGCGATGGTCGCGGTGACCTTTTCCATGGACCCGGAATCACCGGGGTTCGAGGAACTGCGCCAGGAATTCCTCGACCGCTACCTCAAGGATTGCGCGGTCCACAGCCACCTGTTCGACGGCATGGCCGAGGTGCTGGCCGATATCGAAGCGGCCAACCTGATCTGGGGCGTGGTCACCAACAAGCCGGTGCGTTTCGCCGAGCCGATCATGCAGCAACTGGGCCTGGCCGAACGCTCGAAAGTGCTGATCTGCCCTGACCACGTGAAAAACAGCAAGCCAGACCCGGAACCGCTGACCCTGGCGTGCAAGCTGCTCGACCTGGACCCGGCCAGCGTGCTGTTCGTGGGTGATGACCTGCGGGACATCGAGTCCGGTCGCAGCGCCGGCACCAGGACGTGTGCGGTGACCTACGGCTACATCCACCCGGACGATAACCCCCGGCACTGGGGCGCGGATGTGGTGATCGATCACCCCTCGGCGTTGCGCGAGGTGCTGGATAACGCGTTGTGCAGTTGCTGATGTGACTGTTGTTGCAGTGAAGGGAGTGATGTGGGAGCAAGGCTTGCCCGCGATGAAGGCGATGCGGTCTTTCAGGAATCGAGGCGCCTGTTTCGCGAGCAAGCTTTGCTCCCACATTGCGGAGATAAATCTCCTCGCCACAACAGCTTCTGCCAACCGATTGATTTGTTGAGGTTCTTTTATGTTTGATTATTCCGCCCGCCCCGACCTGCTCAATGGCCGGGTGATCCTGGTCACCGGCGCCGGTCGCGGGATCGGCGCCGCTGCGGCGAAAGCCTACGCCGCCCACGGTGCCACCGTGCTGCTGCTGGGCAAGACCGAAGCCAACCTGACCCAGGTCTACGATGAAATCGAAGCGGCCGGTCATCCGCAGCCGGCGGTGATCCCGTTCAACCTCGAAACCGCGCTGCCTCATCAGTACGATGAACTGGCGGCGATGATCGAAACCGAGTTCGGTCATCTGGACGGCCTGCTGCACAACGCCTCGATCATCGGCCCGCGTACGCCGCTGGAGCAGTTGTCCGGTGAGAATTTCATGCGGGTGATGCACGTCAACGTCAACGCGATGTTCATGCTCACCAGCACCTTGCTGCCCCTGCTCAAGCTGTCCCAGGATGCGTCCGTGGTGTTCACCTCCAGCAGCGTCGGGCGCAAGGGCCGGGCGTACTGGGGCGCCTACGGCGTGTCCAAGTTCGCCACCGAGGGGCTGATGCAGACCCTGGCCGACGAAGTCGACACCGTTGCCGCCGTGCGCGCCAACAGCATCAACCCCGGCGCCACCCGCACCAGCATGCGCGCCCAGGCCTACCCGGGGGAAAACCCGCTCAACAATCCGACGCCCGAGGAGATCATGCCGGTCTACCTGTACCTCATGGGCCCGGACAGCACCGGCGTCAATGGCCAGGCGTTCAACGCGCAATAATGAGCCCGACCGGTGTCGTGACGATTTACCGTCGCGACACCGGCCCAGGTCGATGCCCAACGAGGCGAACCGCCAACTCCACGTCGCCGAGCCTGCCATAACTTGCTGACAAGCTATTGATTTACAATCGGTTTTTATAGAAGTGAACCGAATGGCACGACTTTCGCTCTAAATATCCTCAAACACGCCATGTTCGGCGGGTAACGGACATCGAGACGAGATTTATGCCTGACAGGGAAAGCGGACTAAACTTAGCTCAATGGTCCTACGGGACTGAAGGACCAGTACGACGCGCAGCCCAAAGCCGCCACACCCAACCTGCCAGGACAGATTTAGCTTAGGGGCTAACGCCATATGAAAACGCCCACCCAGATCAACGCGATTGACTTCGACAGCGCCAAATTGCAGCGTCTGGGTCTTGGCCAGCCATCGCCGCTCGCGGCACGCTCCGTCAGTCTTTCGCAATTGCGCCAGCAACTGAGCCAGCAATTGCAGACCAGCCTGGAGCCACAGCGCATCCTTGGCCTGTTTTTCCGGGAAATCCAGCGGCTGGTGCCCCTGGATGCGTTGGCCTATCAGCATAAGGCCAGTGACCTGCGCCTGGAGTTCGGACAACGCGGGCATCACACCCTCAGCTATAACCTCAGCCATGAAGGCGAACACCTGGGTGAACTGGTATTCCGTCGCAACCAACGCTTCACCGAGCCGGAACAGAGCGACCTTGAATCCATCATGTCGACGCTGCTGTACCCTCTGCGCAACGCGCTGCTCTACCGCGCCGCCACCCAAAGCGCCCTGCGCGATCCGCTGACCGGTACCGGCAACCGCATCGCCATGGACCAGACGCTGATGCGTGAAATCGACATGGCCAAGCGTCATTCCCAACCCTTGTCAGTGCTGATGCTCGACATCGACCATTTCAAGCGCATCAACGATAGCCATGGTCATGGCGTTGGCGATGAAGTGCTCAAGGCCGTGGCCGAGTCGATCAAGAGCCAACTGCGCAACGTGGACATGGTGTTCAGGTTCGGCGGTGAAGAATTTCTGATCCTGCTGGCCAATACCAGCCGGGATGCTGCAGCCATGGTCGGTGAACGGCTGCGCTACGCCGCCCAGGCCCAGGATTATTTCGCCGCGAGCACAAGGATCGAGCTGACGGTCAGCCTGGGGTGCGCCACCCTGCTGCCGGGGGAATCATCGGAAAGCCTGCTGCGCAGGGCCGACAGCGCGCTATACGTGGCCAAGCGCGAAGGCCGTAACCGACTGGCAATGGCCGGCTGAAGCAACGAAAGAATATAAGAACACCGACATCCTTGTGGGAGCGAGCTTGCTCGCGATGACGGTCTGGCAGTCAACCTCCCCGTCGACTGTCAGACCGTTTCGCGAGCAGGCTCGCTCCCACATGGGTTGTGGCTATCTGTTGGGGTAGAAATCAGCTCTCCGCCAGTGCCAGGCGCTCGCGGGTGGATGAAGACTTGCTTACCGTCTCCGAGTGCTCCAGTTGCATGCAACGCTCCAGGAACAGGTACATGTAGTCATAGCTCTTGCACACGGCCTGGCGCAGCTCCGTTTGCAGGGTCTTGCTTGGGTTCATCCCCGCCAGCGTACAGATGATTTCCAGCGCTTCCCAAGGATGGGCATCGTCGTACTGGGCATGCATCTTCAGCCATTTCATCGCCCGTTTGCGGTCTTCCTCGGCGAAAGCGGCCGCGTAGACACCGCTGGAACACACCAGCGCCGACCACTCTCCCGTGGCCCCCTCAATGGCATAGTTGGTCGCGGCAATGGCCACGATCAGCGAATCCGAGGAACTGGTGTGCCAGCACCAGTGGCTCAAGGCATGCAGCTCAGGCGGCACATGCTGGGCTTGCAGGTCTTCCAGGGTCACGCCATGGGCGGCGCTCCAATTGACCCAGTAGTCGGCATGGTTGAGTTCGACACGAATGTTGCGCATCAGCCAGCGACGCGCCATGTCCTCGCCGGGGTGGCGGGCAAAGCGGGTCTTGGTGAGGTTCTGTGCCATGTATAAAGCGAACTGTTCGACGACCGGCCAACCACCAATGAGGTAGTGGCGCATGGTCCTGGCGCTGAGCTTGTTGTCGCGCATGCGCTGATACAGTTCGTGTTCGACAACCCGGCGCTTGCTCTCGCTGCAATCGGTAATGAGCTGCTGTGCCCATTTCGGATAGCTCGTGGCGTCCATGAGCGGGCCTGTTCGGTTGAATATGTCGATCACTGTCGGGCTCCTTTTGATTGTGATTTTCCAGATCAACAAGAGGTTCAGCGGAACGTGCCGGGGGCCTTGAATAACAACGGCTGGGGCCTGGCCGGCCGACATTGCAACGTGTCACAGGTAAACAATTGCGGGCGTTCGATCACATACCCCTGAGCGTAATCCACCCCTATTTCCAGCAATGCCTGCTCGATCTGGGCGGTTTCAACAAACTCGGCAATCGTGCGCTTACCCATGACGTGGCCGATGTGATTGATCACTTCGACCATTGCACGGTTAATCGGGTCGTCCAGCATATCCTTTACGAAACTCCCGTCGATCTTCAGGAAGTCTACAGGTAAATGTTTCAGGTAAGCGAATGAAGACATTCCGGCGCAAAAGTCATCCAGCGAGAAGTAGCATCCCAAGCCCTTGAGTTCATTGATAAAGCGAATTGCACTGCCCAAATTCGAAATAGCGCTGGTTTCTGTAATTTCAAAACAAATCATTTCTGGCGGAATCGAATAAGCCGCGAACTGTTTACGCAAAAAGTCGAGGAACGCTTGATCTCCGATCGTTGTGCCTGACAGATTGATCGCACACATCGCCATGGGCCCCGGTCGCGAATCATTCAGGCACTGGCGGATGATCTTGAAGACATTCTCCACCACCCAACGGTCCAGGGAGGTCATCAGGCCATAGCGTTCCGCTGCGGGAATGAAGCTGTCCGGCAGGATCATCCGCCCGGCTTCGTCATGCAGGCGCAACAGGATTTCAATGTGTCCACCGCCATGATCGCCCGGGCCCAGCGCGGCGATTTCCTGGGCGTAGAGGCAGAAGCGGTTTTCCTCCAGGGCCATGTGCAGGCGCTGGACCCAGGCCATCTCGCCAAAGCGCAGGGACAGCTCCGAGTCGTCGGCATGATAGACCTGGACCCGGTTGCGGCCCTTTTCCTTGGCCATGTAGCAAGCCATGTCGGCAGCCCGCAGGGACGCCTCCAGGGTCGTCGGCGTCTGGGCGATATGCACCAGGCCGATACTGACGGTGGTCACGAACGGCCGGCCCTTCCAGACAAAGTGAAGGTTCTGCACGGTCTGGCGCAGCCCTTCGGCGATTTTTTCCGCCGCGTCCGGCGAGCAGTTCTCCAGCAGGATCCCGAACTCATCCCCGCCCAGCCGGGCCAGGGTGTCGTTTTCCCGCAGCCCTGATTGCAACAAGGCGCAGATATGCCGCAGCAATTCGTCGCCTGCTGCATGGCCGCAGGTATCGTTGACCAGCTTGAACTGGTCCAGGTCGAGAAACATCAAGGCATGGCGCCCGACCTGGCGAGTGAGGTTGTGCAAGGCCTGCTCGAGGCGATACTCGAACTCCCGACGGTTGGCCAGGCCAGTCAGGGCGTCATGGGTGGCCTGCCACGACAGGTTGGCGATGTATTGGCGTTCCTGGGTCATGTCATGCAACACCAGCACCGCGCCGCTGACCTTGCCGGCATGGCGGATCGGCGCGCCCACCAGGGTGACCGACACGGTGCTGCCATCCAGGCGCTGGATCAGTTTCGAATGTTCGCTGGCGGCGCTGAGCCGGCCGCTGAGGATGTGCTCGATCAGGGTCAGCCCCTCGGTCTGGGCATTGTCATCGAGCAAATTGAACAGCGCGGCCAGGGGTAAGCCCGAGGCGTGTTCGGCTTTCCAGTGGGTCATCGCTTCGGCAGCGGGGTTCATGTAGGCGATGGCCCCTTCGACGTCGGTGGTGATGACCCCGTCGCCAATGGATTGCAGGGTGATCTGCGCCCGCTCTTTCTCCATCTGCAGCGCATTGGCAAACACCTGCCGCTGGGCGAGCAGTTTATGGGTACGCAACAACGCCAGGACGATCAACCCCAGGGCGGTGGCGAAATTGGTCACCAGCAAAAGCCGCAGAATGAACCGCGAGCCCTCGCCCAGTGCGTCGCTGAATGCCTTGGCGGCCGGGGTGACGGAATCGTTGATCGCAAAGATCTGGGCCTTCCAGCCGCGGATATCCACCTCCGTCGCCTGGCCTGCGGTAATGCTGCTGTGCATCTGTCGGGCGACGCTATCCAGCTCGATCAGGTAGCCGTCGCCCACCGTCCAGAGATCGATGGCTTCTTCCAGGTAACTGAAGTGACGGAAATTGAGGTACAACCAGATCACGCTGGACACGTCGTCAGGATGGTTGCCGCCTTTGAGAATCCCGAGCCGTGCCGCTTCCAGGTCCGGCGGTTCGCGGTCCAGCGCCACCCGTAGTTCATGGCCGCCTTCAGGTACGGCGATGGCTTGCTGGTACTTGCGGAAAATCGCCTCGTCGCGGCTGTCGGCGTAGAGGTTGAGGTAATAGATGGCGTCTTTCTGGCCCTTGGACCAGAGACTCTCCCCCGCCACGTAGCCGCGAACGGCGGACAGCACGTAAAGGCTGACGCCGCCAAGCAATGCCTGAAAGAGCACGACGGCGATAAAGGGCCAGACGATGCCCAGCAGCCGTGGTGTTGCGAGAGTCTGCTTTTGCTTCATGAGGTCCCTTGCACAGGTATTGCTGGACGAACACCCGCCAGAATTCCGCTCCTGACTCAATAGCCTAGGCTAGTTTTCACCCCTTCGAATGAATGGATGAACAGATCGACAGGCTTTGCGTGGAATTCGGAAAGATCGGCGTGTTTGCCTGCTTTTTTTCCGATACTAAGCGCAGAAAAACTCGGGAAACTCAAGGCTGCTGTATCTGTTGCAAATGACCGTAGAGTCGAGCGTAGAGGCCTCCTTCGGCAATCAACTGCAAATGGTCACCGTCCTCAGCGATTTGCCCTGCGTCGAACACCAATACCCGATCGGCCTGCTTCACCGCCGAGAGCCGGTGGGCGATGATCAGCGTGGTGCGCGCACTCAAAAAGCGCGCCAGTGCCTGGTGAAGGTTGTACTCGGTGGCAGCGTCCAGTGCCGAGGTGGCTTCGTCGAGAATCACCACCCGTGGGTCGGCCAGTACCATGCGGGCGATGGCCAGCCGTTGACGCTGCCCGCCCGACAGCCGCACCCCGGAACGTCCAACGACGCTCTCCAGGCCCTGGGGCAGCGCCCGTACGGTAGCATCGAGCTGGGCGATTTCCAGTGCTCGCCAGCAGTCGGCGTCACTGCACTCACGGCCCATGGCGAGGTTGGCCCGCACCGTGTCGTTGAACAGCGCCGGATGTTGCAACACCACTGCAACATTCTCGCGGATGGTCTCCAGGCCGATCTCCTGCTGCGTGGCGCCGCCGAAACGAATGCTGCCCGATTGTGGCGTGTAGAGCCCCAGTAACAACTGCACCAGGGTGCTCTTGCCGCCGCCGCTGGCACCGACAATGGCGACTTTCTCGCCCGGCGAGATGGACAAGTTCAACTGGTTGAGCACCAGCTCCTCGCCGTAACCGAAACTCAACCCCTGGATATCGATGCCCACGGTGTCACGGCCCTTGAACGGATCGACGCCGCCCGTGTACTGCGGCTCGTCGGCCCGGGCCAGCAGTTCATTGATTCGACTCAAGGCGCCGCCGGCAGCGTAATAGGCGTACTGCAAGTTCAACAGTTGCTCGACCGGCCCGATCATGAACCAGAGGTAGCTGAACACCGCCAGCATCTGGCCGATGGACAGGTCGGAGAACACCACGGTGAGCATGGCCGCTGCGCGAAAAATATCGATGCCGAACTGAAACAGCAAACCACTGGCGCGGTTCGAGGCGTCGGTTTTCCACTGCGAACTCACGGCGTAATCACGGACCTCCTTGGCACGCATCCCCAAACGACCAAGGAAATAACCCTGGCGGTTACCGGCGCGCACTTCCTGGATGGCATCCAGGGTTTCGGTCAAGGCCTGGGTGAAGCGTGAGGTGCTGTCGTTCTCCAGTTTCTTGAGGTGCTTGACCCGCTTGCCCAACTGCACCGTGGCATAGATCACCAGCGGGTTGAACAGCAGGATCAGCAGCGCCAGCTCCCAGTGCATCCACACCAGGATCCCGGCGGTGCCCACCAGGGTCAACATCGCCACCAGGAAACGGCTGAGGGTTTCGCCGATGAATTTGTCGAGGGTGTCCAGGTCAGTGACCAGGTGGGCCGCCACGGTGCCACTGCCCAGGCTTTCGTACTCGCCCAGGGAAATTCGCTTGAGCCGTTCGATCAAGCGGATGCGAATGCGATAGACGATGTCCTTGGCCAAGCGGGCGAACAAGCGCGCCTGCAGCACATTGAACAGCAATGCGCCACAGCGCAGGGCCAGGGTCACCAGCAACATCAGCCCAATGTAGCCAGCCGCGCGCTGCCACTGCGTGGGCAATGCCTGGTTCATGACTTTCAGGGCCGCATCGCCATGCCCCAGCAGCACTTCATCCACCAGCAGCGGTAACAGCAACGGGATCGGCACGCTGCACAGTGTCGCCAGCACGGCCACACCGTTGGCGATCCACAGGGCTTTTTTATGCTTGAGGGCCAGTCGACGGATTTGTGCCCAGCTCAACCGGTCGATGCGCTGCGAAGCCGATGTATCTGGCGGCCAGTCAGGCACAGGCCGCGCGCTCCAGCCAGCGGCCAAGCAAAGGCGACAGTTGGCTCAGGGGCTGGTAACCGTTGGTCAGCAAGGCCAACTGGCCATCACGCTCGGCCAACAGTGTGGGGAACCCGGCAATGCCCAAGTCCTGTACCCAGGTGAAATCCGCAGCGGTAGCCGCATGTTGATCGGCACGGTCGAAGGCCGCAGCGAATTCGATGCGTGGCAGCCCGGCCTGTTCGGCCAGCTCCACCAGCACGCTGGCGTGAGTGACGTCACGGCCTTGCACATAAAAAGCCTGCTGGATCAGCTTCACCAGCTTCCAGGCCAGGTCTGGAGCCAGGCTGCGGGCCGTCACCAGTGCCCGGCAGGCAGGCTCGGTGTCATAGACGAAACCGTCCGGCAACGCGCCTTCAAGCTTGAAGGGCTGGCCGGTGGCCTGGGTGACCGCCTGCCAGTGTTCAAGAATGTAGCGCCGGGTGGTCGGCTCCAGCGCCGAACCGCTGCCGGTGCGCAAACCGCCCACCACCAGGTGCAACTCCACCCCTGCGGCCTGCGCCTGCTCTACCAACGCCTCGGCCACCGGCGCAAAGCCCCAGCACCAGGAACACATCGGGTCCATCACATAGAGCAGGCGTGACGCCATGGTTCAAGCCTCGGAAGATGTTTGCTTGTAGTTGTAGCCGATCGGGTGCGGCATGTTGCGCGCCTTGGCCAACTCGATCTGCTTCTGCCGGTCGATGGCGCTGCGACGGGTCTTCTCGCTCAGTTTATCCCAGCAGTGCGGGCAGCTGATGCCAGGCACATAGTGCTCCGAGGCGCGGTCTTCTACGCTTACCGGGGTACGACAAGCGTGACATTGATCGTAGTCCCCTTCGCTGAGGTCGTGGCGAACAGTTACGCGGTTGTCGAACACGAAGCAGTCGCCGCGCCACTTGGTTTCTTCCTGAGGGACCTCTTCGAGGTATTTCAGGATGCCGCCCTTGAGGTGATAGACCTCGTCGAAACCCTGGCCGAGCATGTAGCTGGAAGCTTTTTCACAACGAATGCCGCCGGTGCAGAACATCGCGACTTTCTTGTGCCTGGCCGGGTCGAAGTTGGCCTTGATGTACTCGGGGAACTCACGAAAGCTGGTGGTCTTGGGGTCGATGGCGCCTTCGAAGGTGCCAATGGACACTTCGTAATCGTTGCGGGTGTCGATCAACAACACTTCCGGATCGCTGATCAGCGCGTTCCAGTCCTGCGGTTCGACATAGGTGCCGACCTGCTTGTTCGGGTCCACGCCATCGACGCCGAGGGTGACGATTTCTTTCTTGAGCTTGACCTTGGTGCGGTAGAACGGCTGCTCATCGCAGTACGACTCTTTATGGTCGATGTCGATCATGCGCGGATCGTTCTTGAGCCAGGCCAGCAGGCCGTCGATGCCTTCGCGAGTGCCGGAGACCGTGCCGTTGATGCCTTCGTCGGCGATCAGCAACGTGCCTTTGATGCCGTTGTCGAGCATGGCCTTGAGCAAGGGCTCACGCAGTTCGACGTAATCTTCAAGGGTGACGAACTTATACAGTGCCGCCACGACAATGGGTTGTGCCATGGGTGTTTCTCCAGGTGGCTACCCTCGTAAAGGGTGAACCGGATGCGAAAAAAAACGCGCCGGGTGAGCGGCGCGTTACGGATTCTAACAAAAAACAGGGGGGTTGCAGACAGCGATTGCTGTGGGCAACAGTGCCGTGAGGATCACGCTGTGAGAGCAAGACCCTGTGGGAGCAAAGCTTGCTCGCGATGCAGACACCTCGGTTTTTGAGAGACCGCATCAACTTCATCGCGAGCAAGCTTTGCTCCCACAGGGGCTCACTCCCACAGAGCTTTGCTCCCACAGGGGCTCACTCCCACAGAGCCTTGCTCCCACAGGGCTTTGCTCCCACAGATTCAAGGCTTTGCCATCCACCGCAGCCCAATCAGTGCTTGCTGCCACCGGCACACGTCGGCGAAGCCGGGGCCGCGTCGATCTGCGCCCATTCTTCGGGGGTGTAGGTGTGCAGCGCCAACGCATGGAACTCACCCATCAGCTCGCCCAGCGTGCCGTAGACCTTCTGGTGGCGCTTGACGCGATTGAGCCCTTCGAACTGCTGGCTGACCACCACGGCCTTGAAGTGGGTCTGCAGGCCACGGCTGTGCATGTGGCTTTCATCCAGCACTTGCAAGTGCTCGGGCTGCAGGAGCCCGAGTGTCGATTCGATGCGTTGTTGCATGCTCATACCAGGCTCCGCTTACGGCTTTTTCTTGGCTGGGGCGGCTTTTGGCTCGAGCTCGGCCGTCATGTCCGCGAGCAGTTTGTTGACCACCGGGACCGCGCTTTCAAGCTTGGCCTGGGTCAGTTGGGCCGATTGCTGGGTCAACTGCGGCATTTTCTCGAGGACTTTCTTGCCCAATGGCGATTGGTAGAAAGCAACCAGGTCCTTGAGCTCCGATTCGCTGAAGTTGCTGGTGTAGAGCTTGACCATGTCCGGCTTGAGCTTGTTCCAACCGATGGCCTGGTCCAGCGCGGCATTGGCCTTGGCCTGGTAGGTTTCCAGGGTGGCTTTTTTCGACTCAGGGGCCTTGGTCTGTTCAAAGCGCTGGGCAAACATCTGCTGCACTTGCATGTACACCGGAGTGCCCAGTTTGTCAGCGTGCGCCAGGGTCAGGAACGCTTCGGCGCTGGCGTTGTGGCTGGCGGTATCGGCGAAAACAGGGCCGCTGGCACACACCAGAGCAACTGCGGTACAGATGGCACGAAGACGGGTCATCGAGTTTCCTTTCATTACAGGCGAGGTAAAACCCCAAGGGCGACCATTCTGCGCCTAAAAAACGCCGGGCCTCAACCCCGGAGCTTGTCGGGTCCGATTGACGGGCCGAACCCACCGCTCCTGGATTGAGGAATGATTGAGGGAACCGGAACCGCCCATCTGGGCCTAAACTGCGCATTCAGCCCTTAAGGAGTTTGACCCGATGAGCCGTATCGAAACCGACAGCCTTGGCCAGGTTGAAGTCCCGGACGATGCCTACTGGGGCGCCCAGACGCAGCGTTCCATGATCAATTTCGCCATTGGCAACGAACGCATGCCGCTGTCGGTGTTGCACGCCTTGGCACTGATCAAGAAAGCCGCCGCGCGGGTCAATGATCGCAATGGCGACCTCCCCGTCGACATCGCCCGCCTGATCGAACAGGCCGCCGACGAAGTGCTGGCCGGCCAGCATGACGACCAGTTCCCGCTGGTGGTCTGGCAGACCGGCAGCGGAACCCAGAGCAACATGAACGTCAACGAGGTGATCGCCGGGCGCGCCAACGAACTGGCCGGCAACCCGCGCGGTGGCAAGAGCCCGGTGCACCCCAACGATCACGTCAACCGCTCGCAGAGCTCCAACGACTGCTTCCCCACCGCGATGCACATTGCCGCCGCCCAGGCCGTCCACCAGCAATTGCTCCCGGCCATCAGCGAGCTGTCCGGCGGCCTGGCGGAACTGGCGGCGCGCCACATGAAACTGGTCAAGACCGGCCGCACCCACATGATGGATGCCACGCCGATCACCTTTGGCCAGGAATTGTCGGCGTTCATTGCTCAACTCGATTACGCCGAACGAGCGATCCGCGCCGCGCTGCCCGCAGTCTGCGAACTGGCCCAGGGTGGCACGGCGGTCGGCACCGGGCTCAATTCACCCCATGGTTTCGGCGAAGCGATTGCCGCTGAACTGGCGGCGCTGTCGGGCCTGCCGTTCGTCACCGCACCGAACAAGTTTGCCGCCTTGGCCGGCCATGAACCCCTGACCTCGTTGTCCGGCGCACTGAAAACCCTCGCCGTGACCTTGATGAAGATCGCCAACGACCTGCGCCTGCTGGGCTCCGGACCCCGGGCCGGGTTCGCCGAGGTGAAACTGCCAGCCAACGAACCGGGCAGTTCCATCATGCCGGGCAAGGTCAACCCGACCCAGTGCGAAGCCTTGTCGATGCTGGCCTGCCAGGTCATGGGCAACGACGTGACCATCGGTTTTGCCGCCAGCCAGGGGCATTTGCAGTTGAACGTGTTCAAACCAGTGATCATCCACAACCTGCTGCAATCGATTCGCCTGCTGGCCGACGGCTGCAGCAACTTCCAACAGCACTGCATCGCCGGGCTCGAGCCGGATGCCGAGCAGATGGCCGCGCACCTGGAACGTGGGTTGATGCTGGTGACGGCGCTGAACCCGCACATCGGCTACGACAAGTCTGCAGAAATCGCCAAGAAAGCCTACGGCGAAGGGCTAACCCTGCGTGAGGCGGCGCTGCAACTGGGGTACCTGACCGATGAAGAGTTCGATGCCTGGGTGCGGCCTGAGAATATGCTGGAGGCGGGTAGCCAGGGTTAAACGCCATCCCCCTGTGGGAGCGAGCCTGCTCGCGATGAGGCCGGCAGGCTCGACATCTCTATTGCCTGTCAGGCCACCATCGCGAGCAGGCTCGCTCCCACAGCGGGCTAACGCCCGACAGCCAAACGCTCGCGCCGGGCCTTGAGCCCGGCGATCAGCGACGGGCCCAGGGCAACCAGCGCCGACCCCAGCACCACCAGCACCGCCCCGCCATACCCCAGCAGATTGATCTGCTCGGCATGGACATAATCAGGCCACCACCAAGCCGCCATCGCCACTGCGGCGAACGTCACCAGCGGCGTGATCGCCAGCGTCGCGCTGACCCGCGAAGCTTCCCAATGGGCCAAGGCTTCGGCAAACGCGCCATAGGCAATCAGCGTGTTGAGGCAGCATGCGAGCAACAGCCAGCCTTGCAACGGGCTCAATTGCAGCGCCTCCAACGGATGCACCCAGGGCGTGAGCAGCAACGCGCAGAACAGGTAGATCACCATCATCACCTGCAACGAATTCCACACCGTCAACAATTGCTTCTGGCCCAGGGCATAAAACGTCCAGACCGTCGACGCCAACAACACCATCAAGACCCCGGCGGTGTAGTCGCTCAGGGACGTCAGCAACTCGCCCAGGCGCTGGTTGAAGAACAGCGCGAAACCGATCAGCAGCACCAGCAGGCCGATGCCCTGCCCCACACTGAACCGCTCCTTGAACACGAACAGGCTGGCGACCAGCAACATGATCGGCCCCATCTGCACCACCAATTGCGCGGTGCCGGGGCTCAGGCGGTTCAGGCCCATCAGGTAAAACACGTAGTTGCCCACCAGCCCGAGCACCGCCATCGCCACCAGCCAGCCGCCGCGTGGGCCAAGGACCTTGCAACTGGGCAGGCGCCGGGTGGCCGCCAAATAGATGAACAACAAACCGCCGGACACCATCAAGCGAAACCAGGTCACGGTGACCGGGTCCATCACTTGCAGCACTTGCTTGAGCTTGATCGGCAGGATTCCCCAGAGCAGGGCAGTCAGCAGGGCGAGGAACAGACCGTAGACCCAGCGACCGGACGATATGTGCATACAACCCTCGAAGCCCAAGACAAAGGACGTTCATTCTAGGCGTCTATTGCGTCACGACACAGGGACAGTTGGGCAGAGGCCGCCCATGGGATTGTAGGGGTCGTAGCCGTCGATCGGCTGGACAGGCGGGAATCAGGGACAACACATATGCTCATTTTAAACAGACCTCGCTGTACTCTGGAGACCCGACATGCTTGGAAAACGCGCCTTGGATCCTGCCCCTACGACTATTTTTCGCAGTGATCGGATCTGCCGGGTTAACGGCGAGTTTTATTTCAATACACGTGAGGGCACCCAGGAGGGTCCGTTCGCCACCCGCGAGGCGGCAGAAATGGAGATCGAAGCGTATATCCAGCGGATGCAGCAGCTGACTCAGGTTGCCAGCTAAACACTCTCACGGCTGGCGCAGCTCCTTGTGGCGAGGGGATTTACCTGTGGGAGAAACGCCCTGTGGGAGCAAAGCTTGCTCGCGATGCAGACACCTCGGTTTGAGAGACCGCATCAACTTCATCGCGGGCAAGCCTTGCTCCCACAGAGATAAATCCCCTCGCCATAAATAATCCCCTCGTCAGCGCCCGGTTATCTAACCGCCTCAAACAACCCCGTAGCCCCCATCCCGCCGCCCACGCACATGGTCACGATGCCGTAGCGCAGGTTGCGCCGCTGCAGCTCGCGCACCAGATGCCCCACTTGCCGCGAGCCGGTCATGCCGAATGGATGGCCGATGGAGATCGAGCCGCCGTTGACGTTGTACTTTTCGGGATCGATTTCCAGCCGGTTGCGGCTGTACAGACACTGGGAAGCAAACGCCTCGTTGAGTTCCCACAGGTCGATATCGGCGATCTGCAAGCCCTTGGCCTTGAGCAGCTTGGGCACTGAAAACACCGGGCCGATGCCCATCTCGTCCGGCTCGCAACCGGCCACGGTGAAGCCGCGAAAAAACGCCTTGGGCTTGAGCCCCAGCGCCAAGGCTTTTTCCAGGCTCATCACCAAGGTCATCGAGGCCCCGTCGGACAACTGCGACGAGTTACCCGCCGTCACCGAACCGTCTTCGGCGAACACCGGTTTCAGGCCTGCCAGGCTTTCGTAGGTGGTGTCCGGGCGATTGCAATCGTCGCGATCGACCACACCGTCGAGGATCTGCACAGCGCCCGTGTTCTTGTCCTCGACCCGGTACTTGACCGCCATCGGGATGATTTCGTCATCGAACAACCCGGCCGCCTGGGCCTTCGCGGTGCGTTGCTGGCTCTGCAAGGCGTAGCGGTCCTGCTCCTCGCGGCTGACCTGGTAACGACGGGCAACGATCTCGGCCGTCTGGCCCATGGGAAAATAGATCCCGGGCACCTGCTCCTTGAGCAGCGGATTGATCAGGTTGTCGGTGTTGACGCTTTTCATCGTCAGGCTGATGGATTCCACGCCGCCCGCCACGATGATGTCGCTGCAACCGGAAGCGATCTGGTTGGCGGCGATGGCAATGGCTTGCAGGCCCGAGGAGCAGAAACGGTTAAGGGTCATGCCGGCCGTGCCGATGCCCAATTGCGAGAGCACCGCCACGTTGCGCCCGAGGTTGTAGCCCTGGGCACCTTCATTGGACCCGGCTCCGACGATGCAGTCCTCGACACTGGCCGGGTTGATGTCGTTGCGCGCCAGCAAGGCATCGACACAATGGGCCGCCATGTCGTCTGGACGGGTCATGTTGAACTTGCCGCGAAAGGACTTGGCCAGGCCGGTCCGTACGCTGTCGACGATCACCACTTCACGCATGGCTGTACCTCACTGTTGGAGTCGGTTGAGAGTGAATCGAGCATAAATCCACTGCATAACCGACTGCGACAATCATTCACCCCGCGTATGCGTGCCCATCGCCCTAGCCCTTCTTGTTCTTGCGAGCCTGTTTTGCAGTCCGCTCGAAAGCTGCCTCCAGCGCCTGGTTGAGGGTGCGCAACACCTTGACCCGCGCCCAGCGCTTGTCGTTGGCTTCCACCAATGTCCAAGGGGAAATCTCGGTGCTGGTGCGGTCGACCATGTCGCACACCGCCGCGCGGTAGGCGTCCCACTTGTCGCGGTTGCGCCAGTCATCCTCGGTGATCTTGAAGCGCTTGAACGGAATCTCCTCACGCTCCTGGAAACGCTCCAGCTGGGTTTCCTTGTCGATGGCCAGCCAGAACTTGACCACCACCACGCCGGCATCGGCGATCTGTTCCTCGAAGTCGTTGATTTCACCGTAGGCCCGCAGCCAGTCGGCCTGGCTGCAAAACCCTTCGACCCGCTCCACCAGCACCCGGCCGTACCAGGAGCGGTCGAACATGGTGAACTTGCCCCGCGCGGGAATATGCCGCCAGAACCGCCACATGTAGGGGTGGGCGCGCTCTTCTTCAGTGGGCGCGGCAATCGGCACGATGCTGTATTGGCGCGGGTCCAGGGCCGCCGCAACCCGTCGGATCGCCCCGCCCTTGCCTGCCGCGTCATTGCCTTCGAACACCGCCACCAAGGCATGCTGGCGCATGCGTTTATCCCGCAGCAGGCCGGCGAACCGCGCCTGCTCGGTGATCAGTTGCTCTTCGTAGTCGGCCTTGTCCAGGCGGCGAGTCATGTCCAGGCTGTCGAGCAGCGTGACCTGGCCGTCCAGCGCAGGCAACGGCGCCACGTTGACCTTTTGCGGCTTGATCTTCGACCGGTCCAGGGCCTGTCGCAAGCCGTCGAGCAGGATCCGCCCGACGGTGAGGCTGCGATAACAGCTGTCCATGCCTTCGATGACATGCCACGGCGCGTAATCGCGACTGGTGCGGCGCAGCACACGCTCGCCGTATTTGACGAACTTGTCGTAGGTCTGGGACTGCTGCCAGTCCAGCGGGCTGATGCGCCAGCTGTGCAGCGGGTCATCCTTGAGCCCCTTGAGCCGGGCCTTCATCTGTTTCTTGGAGAGGTGGAACCAGAATTTGAAGATCAGCGCGCCTTCATCGCAAAGCATTTTCTCCAGGCGCTCGGCACCGGCAATCGCCTGGTCGAGCCGCGGGTCCTTGAACTCGCCATGGACCCGGCCTTGCAGCATCTGGCTGTACCAGTTGCCGAAGAAAATCCCCATGCGCCCCTTGGCCGGCAGCATCCGCCAGTAGCGCCATGCCGGAGGCCGCGCCAGTTCCTCGTCGGTCTGTTGGTCGAAGGTGCGCACTTCGATCAGCCGCGGGTCCATCCACTCGTTGAGCAACTTCACCGTCTCGCCCTTGCCCGCGCCTTCGACGCCGTTGATCAACACGATGACCGGAAACCGGCCCTGCTGCTGCAACTCGAATTGCGCCTCCAGCAGCGCTTCACGCAGGGCCGGCACCTCGGCCTCAAAGGTGTCTTTATCGATGACATGACCGATTTCAGCGGATTCAAACATGGGCAGCTCCTTCCAAGGATGGCTCAAGACTAGCGGATTGGATGCGGCCCGGCGTAGTGATCGTTCCAACGCTCCGCGTGGGAATGAAGCCAGGGACGCTCCGCGTCCCAAAAAAGCCGAACGCGGAGCGTCCGTAGAGGCATTCCCACGCGGAGCGTTGGAACGATCGACAAGCAGACGAGGTAATCCAATCGGCTAGAATGGCCGCTCAGTTTTGACCGAGCCAGCCATGACGCCCATCCAGCAACACGCCCAACTCGACTGGGATGATCAGGGTCGCCCGCGTTCGCGGGTGTTCGACGATGTGTATTTTTCCGACCAGTCGGGGCTGGAAGAAACCCGTTATGTGTTCCTTGAGCAGAACAACCTGGCCGAGCGTTTCGCGGCCCTGGCCGATGATGGGCGGCTGGTGATCGGCGAAACCGGATTTGGCACCGGCTTGAATTTCCTCTGCGCCTGGCAACTGTTCGAACAGTGTGCACCGGCAGGCGCCCGTCTGCATTTTGTCAGTGTCGAGAAGTACCCCTTGAGCCCCGAGGACCTGCGCCGGGCGCTGGCCTTGTGGCCGCAACTGAGCCTTCAGGCGGAGCAATTGCTTGAGCAGTACGTGGCGATCCACCAGGGTTTCCAGCGCCTGGTCCTGGCGGACGGACGGGTGACGCTGACCCTGTTGATCGGCGATGCCCTGGAGCAGTTGCCGCAACTGGACGGGCAGATCGACGCCTGGTTCCTCGACGGTTTTGCGCCGGCCAGGAACCCCGAGATGTGGACCGCCGAGCTGTTCGCCGAACTGGCCCGGCTGGCCGCCCCCGACGCTACCCTCAGCACCTTCACCAGCACCGGTTGGGTCCGGCGCTTGCTGAACGCGGCGGGCTTCAAGATGAAGCGCACGCCGGGCATCGGTCATAAGTGGGAAATCCTGCGCGGTGTGTTTCTTGGCTGGCCGGAGCAGACACCGGCGCCGTCTGCAGCAAAACCCTGGTACGCCCGCCCCGTGCTGCCAACCGGCGAACGCCGGGCCCTGGTGATCGGCGGCGGCCTGGCCGGTTGTGCCAGCGCCGCGAGCCTCGCCGCGCGTGGCTGGCAGGTGACGCTGCTGGAGCGTCATGCCGGGTTGGCCGAGGAAGCTTCCGGCAACCCCCAGGGCGTGCTGTACCTCAAGCTGTCAGCCCACGGCACCGCGTTATCGCAGATGATCCTCAGCGGCTTCGGCTACACCCGGCGTGTGCTGGAGCAACTGCAACGCGGCATTGACTGGGACGCCTGCGGCGTCTTGCAATTGGCCTTCAACAACAAGGAAGCCGAGCGTCAAGCGCAACTGGCCGAGGCGTTCCCCAGGGATTTACTGCATACCCTCGATCAGTCCGAGGCCCAGCTTCGGTCCGGCATCGGCCTGGCCTGTGGCGGTCTGTTTTACCCCGAGGGCGGCTGGGTGCATCCGCCGGCGTTGTGTCGCTGGCAAGCCTCGGGCACGACGATTGACGTGCAGCCCCATCATGAAGTGTTGTCACTGCGCCGCGTGGACGGCCAGTGGCAGGCATGGGACGGCGAACGCTGCCTGGCCAGCGCGCCGGTGGCGATCCTCGCCAGCGCCGCCGAAATCAAACGTTTCGAACCGGCCGCCGACTTGCCGCTCAAGCGCATTCGCGGGCAAATCACCCGACTGCCGCAAACCAGCCGCAGCCAGAGCCTGGCGACCGTGGTGTGCGCCGAAGGCTATGTGGCTCCGCCGCGGCTGGGCGAGCACACCCTGGGCGCCAGTTTCGATTTCAACAGCGTCGACCTGACGCCCACGGTCGCCGAGCACGCCGGCAACCTGCAGATGCTCGAAGAAATCTCCCAAGACCTGGTGGACCGCCTGAACGCTGGCAGCCTGGACCCGGAACACCTCGAAGGTCGCGCGGCGTTCCGTTGCACCAGCCCGGACTACCTGCCGATTGTCGGACCGTTGGCGGACCGCCAGGCCTTTACCGAGGCCTATGCGGCCCTCGGCAAGGACGCCCGCCAGGTGCCGGACACTGCCTGCCCGTGGCTCGACGGCCTGTACATCAACAGCGGCCACGGCTCCCGCGGCCTGATCACCGCCCCGCTGTCGGGCGAACTGATCGCCGCCTGGCTGGACAACGAACCCCTGCCCCTGCCCCGCAGCGTGGCCGAAGCCTGCCATCCGAACCGGTTCGCGTTGCGGGCATTGATTCGGGGTAAGGCCTAACACCGATTATTGACCCGCCACTAACCCTGTGGGAGCTGAGCTTGCTCGCGATGGCGTTGGATCAGCCTACTTAGATGCCGACTGATCCACCGCCATCGCGAGCAAGCTCAGCTCCCACAGGTTCGCTTATCTTTGAAATCCCGTG
Organism: Pseudomonas sp. A25(2017); assembly: GCF_002001065.1. Lineage (NCBI taxonomy): Bacteria > Pseudomonadati > Pseudomonadota > Gammaproteobacteria > Pseudomonadales > Pseudomonadaceae > Pseudomonas > Pseudomonas sp. A25(2017). Next base: position 70,486 of record NZ_MUOA01000043.1, read on the forward strand.
GCAGACTAGCCCCCTACCCCGCCGGCTTATAACGCATCGATCTAAAACTCACAGCAATCCCTCCGGTCAGTTTCAGGGTACCCGCCCTTTTGGCGGGTGCGGCTTGACCCCTCCCCAACGGAAAAACCGGTAAGGACTTATGTGCGGATTAGCTGGAGAGTTACGTTTCGATCAACAACCTGCGGACCTTGCGGCCGTAGAGCGAATCACCCATCACCTGGCCCCTCGCGGCCCCGACGCCTGGGGTTTTCATAGCCAGGGGCCAATTGCCCTTGGCCATCGGCGCCTGAAAATCATGGACCTGTCGGACGGCTCGGCCCAGCCGATGATCGACAACCAACTGGGCCTGTCCCTGGCCTTCAACGGCGCGATCTACAACTACCCGGAACTGCGCAGCGAACTCGAAGGCCTGGGCTACAGCTTCTATTCCGGTGGTGACACCGAAGTGCTGCTCAAGGGCTACCACGCCTGGGGCGAAGCGCTGCTGCCCAAGCTCAACGGCATGTTCGCCTTCGCCATCTGGGAACGCGATGCCAAGCGGCTGTTCATCGCCCGCGACCGCCTCGGCGTCAAGCCGCTGTACCTGTCACGCACCGGCCAGCGGCTGCGTTTCGCCTCGGCGTTGCCGGCGCTGCTCAAGGGCGGCGACATCAACCCGATGCTCGACCCGGTGGCTCTCAACCATTACCTGAATTTCCACGCGGTGGTCCCGGCACCCCGCACCTTGCTGGCCGGTGTTGAAAAACTGCCGCCCGCCACCTGGATGCGCATCGAAGCCGACGGCAGCACCGAGCAGAAAACCTGGTGGACCCTGCCCTACGGCCCTCGAGCCGACGAACAGCACCTGAACCTGGAAGACTGGATCGATCGCGTGCTCGACAGCACCCGTGAAGCGGTCGCCATTCGCCAACGCGCCGCCGTGGATGTCGGCGTACTGCTTTCCGGTGGCGTCGATTCGAGCATGCTCGTGGGCCTGCTGCGGGAAGTCGGCGTAGAAGACCTGTCGACCTTCTCTATCGGTTTCCAGGATGCCGGCGGCGAGCGCGGTGACGAGTTCCAGTATTCGGACCTGATCGCCAAGCACTACGGCACCCGCCACCACCAACTGCGTATCGACGAAAAAGAGATCATCGAGCAACTGCCGGCAGCGTTCCGTGCCATGAGCGAACCGATGGTCAGCCACGACTGCATCGCCTTCTACCTGCTGTCGCGGGAAGTGGCCAAGCACTGCAAAGTGGTGCAAAGCGGCCAGGGCGCCGACGAGCTGTTCGCCGGTTACCACTGGTACCCGCAGGTCGATGGCGCCAGCGATCCGTACGCGGCCTATCGCGCCGCGTTCTTCGACCGCAGCTACGAAGAATATGCCGCCACCGTGCAGCCCAAATGGCTGACGGCCAACGACGCGGCCGGTGACTTCGTCAAAGAACATTTCGCTCAGCCCGGGGCCGATGCGGCGGTAGACAAGGCCCTGCGCCTGGACAGCACCGTGATGCTGGTGGACGACCCGGTCAAGCGTGTCGACAACATGACCATGGCCTGGGGCCTGGAAGCGCGCACACCCTTCCTGGACTACCGCCTGGTGGAACTCTCGGCGCGGGTCCCAGCGAAGTTCAAGCTGCCCGATGGCGGCAAGCAGGTGCTCAAGGAAGCCGCCCGGCGGGTGATCCCCGGCGAGGTGATCGACCGCAAGAAAGGCTATTTCCCGGTGCCAGGCCTCAAGCACCTGGAAGGCAACACCCTGGCCTGGGTTCGCGAGCTGCTGCTGGACCCGAGCCAGGACCGCGGCCTGTTCAACCCGGCCATGCTCGACCGCCTGCTGACCGACCCCAACGGCCAGCTCACGCCATTGCGCGGCTCGCGACTGTGGCAACTGGCGGCGCTGAACCTGTGGCTCAGCGAGCAAGGAATCTGATCGATGAAACCTCACGCAACCGTTCACAACCAACGTCTCTTGCGCGGCCAGGCGCCCTCCTACGAACGCCTGCAGGCACGCCTGGCCGAAGACGGCAGCGAGTTGGGTGCCGACCCGATCGCGGTGCATTGCGGCTGGGGCCGACTGTTGATCGGCCATACCTTCCCGGACCCGGCGAGCCTGGCCCAGGAACTGCTCAACGAACAACCCGGCGAACGCGACATTGCCTTGTACGTGGCCGCGCCCCAGCAAGTACTGGGGCTGGAACCGGCACAACTGTTCCTCGATCCGTCCGACACCTTGCGCTTGTGGTTCAGCGACTATCGCCCGTCCACCCGGGTGTTTCGCGGTTTCCGGATTCGCCGGGCCCAGAGCGAGACCGACTGGCAGGCCATCAACCAGCTCTACCAGGCCCGGGGCATGTTGCCCATCGACCCGCTGCGCCTGACCCCGCGCCATGAGGGCGGCCCGGTCTACTGGCTGGCCGAAGATGACGACACCGGTGCGGTGATCGGCAGCGTCATGGGCCTGAATCACCAGAAGGCCTTCAACGACCCGGAAAACGGGTGCAGCCTCTGGTGCCTGGCCGTCGATCCGCAATGTCCGCGTCCCGGTGTTGGCGAAGTGCTGGTGCGTCATCTCATCGAGCATTTCATGAGCCGTGGCTTGAGTTACCTCGACCTGTCGGTGTTGCACGACAATCGCCTGGCGAAGAACCTCTACGCCAAACTCGGCTTTCGCAATCTTTCGACCTTCGCCATCAAACGCAAGAACGGCATCAACCAGCCGTTGTTCCTGGGGCCAGGCCCGGAAGCGCAGTTCAATCCTTATGCGCGAATCATTGTCGAAGAAGCTCACCGCCGAGGCATTGACGTGCAGGTGGACGATGCCGAGGCCGGCTTGTTTACCCTGGTCCATGGCAGCCGCCGGGTCCGATGCCGCGAATCCTTGAGCGACCTGACCAGCGCCATCAGCATGACGCTGTGCCAGAACAAAAGCCTGACGCACAAAGTGCTGAAAAACGCCGGCCTGAACCTGCCGGCCCAACAGTTGGCGGGCAATGCCGATGACAACCTGGCGTTTCTCGACGAGCACGAACGGGTGGTGGTCAAGCCGCTGGACGGTGAACAGGGCCAAGGCGTGGCGGTGGATCTGCGCACCATCGAGGAGGTACAGAACGCCATCGAAGCGGCCCGGCAGTTCGATAGCCAGGTCTTGCTGGAAAGTTTCCACGAGGGGCTGGACCTGCGCATCCTGGTGATCGGTTTTGAAGTGGTGGCGGCGGCGATCCGGCGCCCGGCGGAGGTGATCGGCGATGGCCGGCACACCATCGGCGCGTTGATCGAAGCCCAGAGCCGCCGACGGCAAGCGGCCACGGGCGGCGAAAGCAAAATCCCGATGGATGCCGAGACCCTGCGCACGCTCAGCGCGGCGGGGTTCGACTACGACAGCGTGCTGCCCGCCGGGGAGCACCTGTTCGTACGGCGTACGGCGAACCTGCATACCGGCGGCGTGCTGGAGGATGTCACCGGCATCCTGCATCCGACCCTCGCTGATGCGGCGGTACGCGCCGCACGGGCGCTGGACATCCCCATGGTCGGCCTCGACCTGTTGGTGCCGGCGGCCGATCAACCCGAATACGTGTTCATCGAAGCCAACGAACGCGCAGGCCTGGCCAATCACGAACCACAACCCACCGCCGAGCGCTTTGTGGATTTGTTGTTTCCCCATAGCCAGCCGGTGGCTTAGCCCTGCTTCTGTGGCGAGGGAGCTTGCTCCCGCTGGGCTTGTAGGAGCCGTGTAGGAGCTGTCGAGTGCAACGAGGCTGCGATCTTTCCCCAGACACTTGAATCCCAAGCGAAAGATCAAAAGATCGTCCGAACGCGGCCCGAGCCTTCGCCAGCTCCTACAGAGCCCAGCGGGAGCAATCTCTGGCCACAAGGTTTCCCTATTTCAACTTAATGTTCCGTGAGGAGTTTCCATGATCAGCAAAATTCCCGAACCGGATCTCGAATACCTGCAAAAGGTCCTGCTGGAGATGCTCGCCATTCCCAGCCCTACCGGCTTTACCGACACCATCGTGCGCTACGTCGCCGAGCGGCTCGAAGAGCTGGGTATCGCTTTTGAAATGACCCGCCGTGGCACGATCCGCGCCACGCTCAAGGGGCGCAAGAGCAGCCCCGACCGGGCCGTGTCGGCGCACTTGGATACCATTGGTGCCTCGGTGCGGGCCATCAAGGACAACGGCCGCCTGACCCTGGCCCCGGTGGGTTGCTGGTCCAGCCGTTTTGCCGAAGGCAGCCGGGTCAGCCTGTTCACCGACACCGGCGTGATCCGTGGCAGCGTGCTGCCGTTGATGGCATCCGGGCACGCGTTCAATACCGCCGTGGATGAACTGCCCATCAGTTGGGACCACATCGAGCTGCGCCTGGACGCTTATTGCGCCACCCGCGCCGATTGCGAAACCCTGGGGGTGGGCATCGGCGATTACGTCGCCTTCGATCCCTTGCCGGAATTCACCGAAAGTGGCCATATCAGCGCCCGGCACCTGGACGACAAGGCTGGGGTCGCGGCGTTGCTGGCGGCGCTCAAGGCGATTGTCGACAGCGGTGAAGAACTGCTGATCGATTGTCACCCACTGTTCACCATCACCGAGGAAACCGGCAGCGGTGCGGCCGCCGCACTGCCCTGGGATGTCAGCGAATTCGTCGGCATCGACATCGCGCCCGTCGCCCCTGGCCAACATTCAAGCGAACATGCAGTCAGCGTGGCGATGCAAGACTCTGGAGGCCCTTACGACTATCACCTGTCGCGGCACTTGCTGAAACTGGCCAAGGAAAACGACGTACCGGCACGCCGCGACCTGTTCCGCTACTACTTCAGCGATGCCCATTCAGCCATTACCGCCGGCCACGACATTCGCACCGCCCTGCTCGCCTTCGGCTGCGACGCCACCCATGGCTACGAACGCACCCACATCGACAGCCTGGCCGCCCTCAGTCGCCTGCTCGGCGCCTACATCCTCAGCCCGCCGGTGTTCGCCAGCGACGCGCAACCGGCCCAAGGCTCGCAGGACCGCTTCAGTCATCAGATCGAACACGATACCCAGATGGAAAGTGATACTCGGGTGCCATCGGTGGATAGCTTGGTGGGGCAGCGCTCCGATAACTGACCCAGCATTTTCATTGCAGGCATATCGCTATCGCGAGCAGGCTCGCTCCCACAGGTTGATCTTCATTGGACTTGAACTTTGTGCTCGACGCAGAACCAATGTGGGAGCGAGCCTGCTCGCGATGGGTCTGAACAAACGCCGCAAAACCCAAGGCTAGCCGCAAAAGCCCATTGGCCGTAGCATCGCCCCATTGTCTAGCCGAGGTACTCCATGCTCATCCCCCACGACCAACTCGAAGTCGACACGCTCACCCGCCTGATCGAGGACTTCGTGACCCGCGACGGCACCGACAATGGTGACGACACGCCCCTGGAAACCCGGGTTCTACGGGTCAGGCAAGCCCTGACCAAAGGCCAGGCGTTGATCGTCTTCGACCCCGAAAGCGAACAGTGCCAACTGATGCTCAAGCACGACGTGCCCAAGCACCTATTCGACTGAACAGGCCTTGCGAGTGGCCTGGGCCTTTTTCCTCTGGATCTTGTCGTAGATTTCGGAGCGATGGACATCGACGTGCCGTGGCGCTTCCACGCCAAAACGCACGGTGCCGCCACTGACCGACAGCACACGGACGGAAATATCGTCACCGATGGAAATCAACTCACCTACAGCGCGGCTTAGTACAAGCATGGTTCTTGTCCTTAAGAATGTCTGGACCCTGACCATGCCCGGCCTGTTTCCCGTTCTCAAGACACCCGCGAGAATTCAGTAAGGCCCTACAAGCAAAGTTCTCGTGACTGACGGAAATTTCCTGCAAAACCCTGTCGGATCGCCGGTTATTTCAGGGTGCCGAGAACCGCGGGCCGAAGAGAATCACACTCGCCCCCAACACGCAGAGCGCCACGCCAATCCAGTCGGACCCCAGTGGTCGCACTCGCTCGACCATCGCCAGCCAACCGATCGAGGCAACGATATAGATGCCGCCATAGGCGGCGTAGGCGCGCCCGGCATACGTCGCTTCGATGCGGGTCAGCAACAGGGCGAACACCGTGAGGCTGAGCAACGCCGGAACGATCCACCAGGCGCTCTTGCCCTGGCGCAACCACATCCAGAAGGCGTAGCAGCCCGCGATCTCAAACAGCGCGGCGAGAAAAAACCACAGGTAATTGAGCATGCAAATGTCCATCAGGAAGGCCGAGTGGCGCCATCCTGAGGACATCGGGCATCCAGGTCAATTGAGGTTTTGCCGGGCCTTGGCGCGCATCTTGTCGGCCATGACGGTCATTTCGTCGTACAGCAACTGCGGATTCTTCTGCTTGAGCGCCCAAGCCATGCGTCCCTGTTCGTGGGGCAGGATCATGAACTGGCCCTGGGCGACCTGCTGGTAGATGTAGTCGGCAATATCCGTGGCGCTGATCGGTGAGCTTTCCAGCAACTTGCCAACCTGGGCCTTCATGGCCGGGGTCGGGCCGCGGAAGGAGTCCAGCAGATTGGTCTGGAAGAACGACGGACACACCACGTGTACACCGATCTCCTGCTGCGCCAGTTCCACCAGCAGGCTTTCCGACAACGCCACGACGCCAGCCTTGGCTACGTTGTAGTTGCTCATGGCCGGCCCCTGCATCAGGGCTGCCATGGAGGCGATGTTGATGATCTTGCCGCGGCTTTTTTCCAATAGCGGCAGGAACGCCTTGCAGCCCTTGACCACCCCCATGAGGTTGATCGCGATCTGCCAGTCCCAATCCTCCAGCGAGAGTTCACTGAAGAAGCCGCCCGAGGCCACGCCGGCATTGTTGACGATGATATCGATGCCCCCGAGCTTCTCTTCGCAGGCCTGGGCGAACGCAGTCAATTGGCTGTAGTCGCGCACATCGCAGCGCTGGATGAAGCCGTCGCCACCGGCGGCGCGCACGAGTTTGAGGGTTTCCACAAGGCCTGGCTCGCTGACATCCGACAAGGCCAGGCGCCAGCCTTCGCGAGCCCAGCGCAGCGCGATTTCGCGACCCAGGCCAGAGCCGGCACCAGTGATCATCATGCGATTTTGCATAGCAAACAGCCTTGTTGTTCCGGGAGAGATAGGCCGAGTGTAGCGAAGGCGTTCGACGGACCAAGCTCCATCAGATTGCTGAATGGCAAGGGCAAACCGTAGACGTATAAAAACTTTGAATTTTCTACAAAGCGCTACGGTCAGATTTATTAAGCCGCCCGGATTTAACGCATGCGCGCTGGCAGTTGAAAGTTGTATCACTCCAGAACTGACCAATAAGGAAATCTACAATGGGCACAATTCTCATCATTATCCTGATTCTCCTGCTGATCGGTGGCCTTCCGGTCTTCCCGCACTCCAGAAGTTGGGGTTACGGCCCGTCCGGTATCATCGGTGTCGTGTTGGTGGTGCTGCTGGTCCTGCTATTACTGGGCAAAATATAAACCACTAAGTAAGTGCCAAAAAAAGAGGCCTTTTCAGGCCTCTTTTTTATGCTCGCCGTTTTATCAGTCCGGCTTGCCGTCAACGACGCCAGCGGTGTTATCCAACAGGCTCTTGGTCGCGGTTTGCAGGAAAGATTCGAGCTTGAGTTTCATCTCGGCAGCGTCAGGTGCATTCTGGATAATTTGCTCATGCGGTTTGGCGCCCAGCTCATAGCGATACATCTTCGGCGCCATTTCCTTTTCCTTCGGAAGCATCAGGACGGTGTCACCATGGATAATCGCGGTGGTCTGATCACTGCCTGACGGCTTGATCACACCAAAACCGGGATCGCCTTGCGGCAGGTTCAGCAGGTCACGGCCCCAGCACTGGTTACGCACCTGCCCACCGATCCGGCCCATGATGGTCGGCACGATGTCGACTTGAGTGCCCACGGTGTGGCTAAGCTGGCCGAATTTTTCCTGGACGCCCGGGCCGATCAAGAGCATCGGCACGTGGAAACGGCCCAGGTCCATCTCGGTGATCTGGCGTTCGTTGCCAAAGCCATGGTCGCCGACCACCACGAACAGCGTTTCCTTGAAGTAAGGCTCTTTACGCGCCTTCTCGAAGAACTGGCCCAGCGCCCAGTCGGAATAGCGCATGGCGGTCAGGTGTTCGTTCAGGCTGCCACGGTCGGTGACCCGCTCGACCGGCAACGGCGTCGGCAACGCATAAGGGGTGTGGTTGGACAGGGTTTGCAGCAAGGCATAGAACGGCTTGCCGTTTTCCCGCGCCTTGAGCTCGATCAGGCCACGGTCGAACATGTCCTGGTCGGACACCCCCCAGGTCGGATCGGAGAACACCGGGTTCACGAAGTCGTTACGCCCGATGAACGTGGTCATGCCCTGGCTGCCGAAGAAACCCGATTGGTTGTCCCAGGCGAAATCGCCGTTGTAGACGTACACATCGTCGTAGTTACGAGCGCTGAGCAGTTGCGGCAGGCCCGACAGCTTGTGGCTGCCTTCCGGCGTCTGCATCAGGTATTCGAAACCCGGCAGGTTCGGGAAGCACGCCATGGTGGCGAACATGCCTTGGTGGGTGTGGGTACCGTTGGAGAAGAAACGGTCGAACAGCAGGCCTTCCTTGGACAGTTTGTCCATGTAAGGCGTGATGTTGCCCGGCGCGCCCAGGGCTCCCACCGAGTGACCGGCCATGCTTTCCATGAGGATCACGACCACGTTCTTGATCGGCAGGGTCTTGTCCGCCGGCGGCGTGTAGTCGCGGCGCACGGCGGCTGTCGCAGTATCCACCAGTTTATCGTCAGGCATCACCAGCATGTCGCGCACGGTCTGCTGTGCCAGCGGTTGCTCAAGGGTGGCTTTCCAGATGTTGTCACGGTCTTCGGACATCCGGCTCTTGGCCGCGGCCACCAGCGACAAGGTGCCGTTGAGGCCCAACTGGTTGGCGAAGTTCGAATCGGTGGTGTAGACGTCGCCCCAGCGCAGGGGCGGCCCTTGGCGCAAGGTGCCACGCGCAGCGGCCACGGCCACCAGCAGGCAAACCATGAACACCGCGACCCGCCCATACCACGGGGCGATCTGGCGGGTGCCGATGGTGCCGCCACTGAACGGCCCACGGGGACGCGTGGCGCGGTCGGCGCCCTTGAACGCCAGGCTGAGGACGATGGTGCCGCCGACCCAGGCCAGCAGGTAGCGCACCACCGGGAAACCGTACCAGAGCATGCTCATCACGGTTTTCGGGTCTTCCTTCACATACTGGAAGACCAGGCCGTTGAGGCGCTGGTGGAATTCACGGTAGAAATCCATCTCCATCAAGCCCAGGAACAGCGCGATGCTGGAAGTGACAGTCAGCCAGAAACGAAAGAACCCACGGGCCGCCATGGCCCTTGCGCTGAACAACGCCAGCAGCAACGGGATGCAGAGGTAGACCACCAGGCGCAAGTCCAAACGCAGGCCGTTGACGAAGGCTTCAACGAAGGTCGAAGCCGGCGTGTCGAGGATCATTTCGCGGTTATAGACCAGCAGCGCCAAGCGCAGCAGGCTGAACATGACCATCATCACCAAGGCACAAAGCAACGTGTAGGCCAGGTGCGATTTGACGGTCGGTTGCAGCAGGCGATGCGTAGTACGCTGCTGACTAAGGGCGTCCGGGATTGCCATGTCGTTTAAGGACCCTATCGGAATTGGAGTGACAAAAAGAAACAACGGCGCGCCCTCGGTTGACCAAAGCCTGGCCTCGGGGCGTGTGCAAATGTGCACAAACGGCTATCGCATTGCCATTAAATAACCGGTGGCGATATGAGCGCAGGGGATTGTCCGCAAGACGTGGTGAAAATTTCGTTCAAAGAATATTCAGAAACACAAAAAGCCCAGCCTGCTGATGCGGATGAGCCGAACACTATTGTGGCAAGGGGATTGATTTATCTGTGGGAGCAAAGCTTGCTCGCGATAAAGGCGATGCGGTCTTTCAGAAATCGAGGCGCCTGTTCCGCGAGCAAGCTGTGCTCCCACAGATGCCCCCTTTGGCTCCAGGGGTTCCCGGCGCTTAGTGGAATTGGCGCCCCAAGCCCGCCGGCACGCCTTCGATGGTGGTGTCTTCCCATGGGCCATTTGGGCTGACGGAACGGCTCCAACCGTTGTTCCAGCGATAATAGGTACGCTGGCGATAGAACGTGTTCGTCTGGTTGTCCAGCACATAGACCCCAAGCTTGGCGTCCCAGTGGCTATTGCCACCTGGCGGCGGAGCGAAGCTGGCAGAGGTGCGCGGCAGTGGTTTGGCCGGTTTGTTCGGGATGGCAGGCTTGAGCGGCGGTTTGGACGGGGCCGGTTTGGTGGTCGGGGTCGACGGTGGGATCGGTGGCAGCGGCGCCGAGGGCTCCGACGGACGCTGGACCGCACAAGCGCTCAGGCCCATGACGAGCGTGAGCAGGGTGATACGAGCGATGGCGGTCATGGTGCGAATTCCTGTTATTTGTCCGGGCTGTCGATGGTCAGTTGTTGCGGCGCCGTGGTGCTGCTCGCCAGGGGCTGGCTGCGGCCGATCCACTCACCGGCGGTCGGCTGGCCGGCCCGGGAGATGCGCGCCACCAGTTGGACTTCGGGGAAGTTCGACAGTTTCAACTGCGGCATCATTGCGTCCGCGTCACCCAGTTCTACCGTGACCGGCAGATCGGCGACCGTCAGGCGCTTGGCGGCCAGCGGCGCGGGAGGGCCGGAAACGGCGCGAGCGAAGATGAACACGCTGTCGCCCGGTTGCACCTTGGCCTTGAGTGCCGGCGCCAGGTCGACGCGCACCTTGAGCAATGCCGCAGCCTTGGTCACCGGCGCCTGGGCGACCTTGCCGCCGCTGGCTTGCAGCTTCTCGGTGGCGCGGGTGATGCCGCCCTGCAGCGCTTCACGGGACTTGTCACCCTCCGGCAGTTCCACCAGCAGACGCCCCCAGTAATTGATCGCGTCCTGATAGCGTTCACCTTCAAAGGCAGCAATGCCCAACAGGCCGAGGCTGGTGACTTCCTTCGGATCGAGCTTCAACGCTTCGTCGGTCAGGGCCTGGAGTTTGTCCGACCATTTCTTGCCATCGGCAAAATATTGCGCCTGGGCCCATTGGCCCAGCAGTTCGGGTTGACGACCGGCCACCGCCACGGTGCGCTCGAAGAGCTTCGCCGCGTCGGCGGGTCGATCCTGGGCCATGTAGGTACGCCCGAGAAAATACAGGCCCTCGGCGTTATCCGGCTGCGCCGCCACCGCACGCTCCAGGCGCTGGGTCATCTCTTCCATCGACTGCGGCGCCTGGGCGAACTCACGGGTCAACTCGACCTTGTCGCTGGCGCCGAAATGCAGGTACAGCGCCAGGCCCAGCACCGGCACCAGCACGGCGGCGAGCAACGGCAACGGCTTGCCCAACCGGGATTCGCGCGGCGCATCGGCACCCTCGGTGTCGGCGAGCAGTTCACGGGCGGCTTCGGCGCGACCGGTGTCCAGTTGCGCGGCGTTGAGCACGCCCTCCTCCCGCTCGGTCTGCAATTCGGCGACGCGTTCCTGATACAACGCCACGTTGAGCGCGGTACGGTCCTCCTCCAACTGGGCGCGGCGACCACGCAGTACAGGGATCAACAGAAAACTCAGGGCAACCAGAAGAAGCAGACCTGCGGCGAGCCAGAAATCAATCATGCTTGGTTTTATCCAACAGTTGGTCGAGGCGCTGGCGCTCTTCGACAGAAAGCGTGTCCGGGGCGGCCGTGCGCTGGACCCGGCGCCGACGGACGATCACTGCAATGACCACGAAACCGCCAAGCAACAGCCCGGCAGGGCCGAACCAGAGCAGCGCGGTCTTGGAGGACAGGGCGGGGTTGTAACGCACGAACTCACCGTAGCGATCGACCATGAAATCGATGATCTGCTGGTTGTCCTTGCCCTCGCCGAGCATGCGGAAGATTTCCTTGCGCAAGTCGGCGGCAATCGGCGCGTTGGAGTCGGCGATGTCCTGGTTCTGGCACTTGGGGCAGCGCAGTTCCTTGGTCAGTTCGCGAAACCGCTCGCGCTCGCCGTCGTTGGCGAATTCGTAGGTGTCGATGGCGGCATGGGCCACACCGGCCAGGCTCAAACCGAGGATGGCAGCGGCTAACCAGCGCTTCATGGCTTGGCCTCGTCCACCAGAGCCTGATATTTGGCAGCCAGTTTCTCGCGCCAGACCTGTTCGTCGATCACGCCGACGAACTTGTCGCGGATGATGCCCTTGGCATCGATGAAGAAGGTTTCCGGCGCCCCGTAGACACCCAGGTTCAGGCCCAGGGAGCCGTCTTCGTCGCGGATGTCCAGCTGATACGGGTTATGGAACTCGGCCAGCCACTTCAAGGCGTCGGCGTTGACGTCCTTGTAGTTGACGCCGTAGATCACCACGCCGTTCTGGGCCAGCTTGTTCAGCACCGGGTGTTCAACCCGGCAGGAAATGCACCAGGTGCCCCATACGTTGACCAGGGCCGGCTTGCCCAGCAGGTCGGCGCGGGTCAGGGTCCTGTCACCTTGCACCGAAGGCAGGGAAAACTCCGGGAACGGCTTACCGATCATCGCCGAGGGCAACGCGGTCGGATTCAGGTACAGCCCCCGGTACAAAAACACCGCCATCAACAGGAACAATGCCAGCGGCACCAACATCAACCAACGTTTCATGCAGTGGCTCCCGTCACACCCAGGGCTTCACGCACCCGGGTTTTCACCTTGACTCGATAACGACGATCCAGCGCCGCCAGCACCCCACCCAGGCCGGTGAGCAAGCCACCGAACCAGATCCAGCGCACGAACGGCTTGACGTGGACCCGCACCGCCCACGCGCCGTCGCCCAGGGACTCGCCCAGCGCCACGTAGAGATCGCGGGTAAAACCGGCATCGATCCCGGCTTCGGTCATGACCGAGTTCTGCACGGTGTAGAGACGTTTTTCCGGGTGCAGCACAGTGATTTCCTGGCCGTTGCGGATGACCCGCACGGTGCCTTTGTCGGACGTGAAGTTCGGGCCCTCGAAATGTTTGGCACCCTCGAAAACGAACTGATAACCGGCCAGGTCCATGGACTCTCCCGGCGCCAGGCGCAGGTCGCGCTCGGCGCTGTTCTGGCTGGACAGCACCACGCCCAGGGCGCAGACGGCGATGCCCAGGTGGGCGATCTGCATACCCCAGTAACTGCGGGTCAGGGTCGGCAGGCCCTTGATCAGGCCTTTGTGCCGGGTCTTGTCGAAGATGTCCCGCACACCCGCCAGCAACACCCAGGCCGCCAGCACGAACGTCGCCAGCACCGCCCAGTTGAAGTCGCCATACGCCACGCCGGCCACCACGGCCAGAGCGGCCGTGCCCAGCAGCACCGGGGTCAACATGCCCAGCAGCCACTTGACCGGAGTGTCTTTCCAGCGCACCAGCATGCCGATGGCCATCACCACCATCAGGATCGCCATCAGCGGGATGAACAGCGCATTGAAGTACGGCGGCCCGACCGACAGCTTGGCGCCGGACAGCGCGTCGAGCACCAGCGGGTACAACGTTCCCAGCAGGATCATCGACGCGGCCACCACCAACACCAGGTTGTTGCCCAGCAGCAGGGTTTCCCGCGACCAGAGGTTGAAGCCGACCTGGCTCTTGACCACTGGCGCACGCAGGGCGAACAACGTCAGCGAGCCGCCGACCACGAACATCAGGAACATCAGGATGAACACGCCACGTTCAGGGTCCGAGGCGAAGGCGTGCACCGACGTCAGCACGCCGGAACGCACCAGGAACGTCCCCAGCAGGCTCAGCGAGAACGCCGCGATGGCCAGCAGTACGGTCCAGCTCTTGAACACACCGCGTTTTTCCGTGACGGCCAGGGAGTGGATCAGCGCCGTGCCCACCAACCAGGGCATGAACGAGGCGTTTTCCACCGGGTCCCAGAACCACCAGCCGCCCCAGCCGAGTTCGTAGTAGGCCCACCACGAACCGAGGGTGATGCCGATGCCGAGGAAGGCCCAGGCGACGATGGTCCATGGACGCGACCAGCGCGCCCATGCGGCATCGAGACGACCACCGAGCAACGCGGCGATGGCGAAAGCGAAGGCCACGGAAAAGCCGACGTAGCCCATGTAGAGCATCGGCGGGTGAACGATCAGGCCGATGTCTTGCAGCAATGGGTTGAGGTCGCGGCCATCCGTCGGCATCTGCGGCAGGATGCGCTCGAACGGGTTGGAGGTGACGATCAAAAACAGCAGGAAACCGGTGCTGATCATGCCCATCACCGCCAGCACCCGCGCCAGCATCACTTGCGGCAACTGTCGGGAGAACACCGAGACGGCGAAGGTCCAGCCGGCGAGGATCAACGCCCAGAGCAACAGCGACCCCTCGTGGGCACCCCACACGGCGCTGAACTTGTAGTACCAAGGCAAGGCGCTGTTGGAGTTGCTGGCGACGTACTCCACGGAAAAGTCATCGGCCATGAACGCATAGGTCAGGCAACCGAAGGCAAACAGCATAAAGGCGAACTGCCCCCACGCCGCCGGTTGGGCGAGGCTCATCCACAAGCGGTCGCCGCGCCAGGCACCGAGCAAGGGCACCACGGCCTGTACCAGGGAGAAACACAGGGCCAGGATCATCGCCAGGTGGCCCAATTCGGGAATAAAGATGCCGGTCGTCATCGATCAGCCCTCCTTCACGGGAGCGGGCGCCGACTGGCCGCTGTCTTTCAGGGCCTTGGTCACTTCCGGCGGCATGTATTTTTCGTCGTGCTTGGCCAGCACTTCATCGGCCACCACCACGCCGTCGGCATTGAGCTTGCCCAGGGCGACGATGCCCTGCCCTTCGCGGAACAGGTCCGGAAGGATGCCGCGATAGGTGATGGTCACGGTCTTGCTGAAGTCGGTGACGTTGAACTTCACGTCCAGCGAATCCCCGGAACGCACCAGCGAACCTTTTTCCACCATGCCGCCGGCACGGATACGCGTGTCTTTCGGCGCTTCGCCGTTGGCGATCTGGGTCGGGGTGTAGAACAGGTTGATGTTCTGCTGCAAGGCGCTCAGGGCCAGGGCGACTGCGGCACCGACACCCACCAGGATCGCAAGAATGATGATAAGACGTTTTTTGCGCAGCGGATTCACTGACCGTTCTCCCGGCGCAGACGACGCGCCTCTTGTTGCAGATACCGCTTGCGGGCCAGGATCGGCACCGCCACGTTGAGGACTACCACTGCCAGGCAAATGCCATAGGCTGACCAGACATACAGGCCATGATGGCCCATGGCGAGGAAATCGCCGAATGAAGCGAAACTCATCAAGCGGCCTCCAGGCTGTTCTGTACTTCGGCCTTCACCCAACTGGCCCGGGACTCGCGCTTGAGCACTTCCAGGCGCATGCGCAGCAACAGCACCGCGCCGAAGAAACAGTAGAAACCCAGCACAGTCAGCAACAGCGGCAGCCACATTTCGACGGGCATCGCCGGTTTTTCGGTGAGGGTGAAGGTCGCGCCCTGGTGCAGGGTGTTCCACCACTCCACCGAGTACTTGATGATCGGGATGTTGATCACACCGACAATCGCCAGCACGGCACAGGCCTTGGCGGCACTGTCACGATTGCTGATGGCGTTGCCCAGCGCAATAAGACCGAAGTACAGGAACAGCAGGATCAACATCGACGTCAGTCGCGCATCCCAGACCCACCACGAACCCCAGGTCGGTTTGCCCCAGATAGCCCCGGTGACCAGCGCCACGGCGGTCATCCAGGCGCCAATGGGGGCGGCGCATTGCAGGGCGACGTCGGCCAGCTTCATCTTCCACACCAGCCCGACCACACCGCACACCGCCAGCATCACGTAGACGGACTGGGCCAGCATCGCCGTGGGCACGTGGATGTAGATGATGCGGAAGCTGTTGCCTTGCTGGTAGTCCGGCGGTGCGAAGGCCAGGCCCCAGACTACGCCAAAACCAATCAGCACCAACGCAGCAATGCTCAACCATGGGAGCAGTTTGCCGCTGATGCCGTAGAACCATTTGGGTGAGCCGAGCTTGTGAAACCAGGTCCAGTTCATTGCTGTTTCCATCACGGTTGCGGCTCGCCATCGCGAACCGCCGGGTCAGCCTTTACTTCCGAAGAAGTGGTCAGTTTTTGACCTGGCCTCGTTATTATTCGCCGACGCTGATTTTCAGGCCAGCGGCTATTGCAAAGGGTGTCAGGGTTATCGCCAGGGCGGTCAGGCTCCCAAGCCACAGCAGATAACCGGTCGCGGGCATCCCTTGCAAGGCCGCTTGCAAGGCACCACTGCCCAGGATCAAGACCGGGATATACAACGGCAGGATCAGCAGCGCCAGCAACAGGCCGCCGCGCTTCAAACCCACCGTCAATGCCGCGCCCACCGCACCGAGCAGGCTCAGCACCGGCGTGCCCAGCAGCAGCGACACCAGCAGCACCGGCATGCACGCGCCGGGCAGCCCCAGCATCATCGCCAGCAACGGCGAGAGCAGCACCAGCGCCAGCCCGGAAAAAACCCAGTGTGCCAGTACCTTGGCCAAAACCAGAAGGGCCAGGGGGTGCGACGAAAGGACCCACTGTTCCAGTGAACCGTCTTCGAAATCACTGCGGAAAAGCCCGTCCAGCGAGAGCAGGACCGATAAAAGCGCGGCCACCCAGACCAGCCCCGGAGACAAGGTTTGCAACAATTGAGTCTCCGGACCGACCGCCAACGGGAACAGCGCGATGACGATCGCGAAGAACACCAGCGGATTGGCCAGTTCGGCCGGACGACGGAACAGCAGGCGCGCCTCGCGGGCAAGCAACAGGCCAAACACACTCATACGGCCCAGTTCCCCAGATCAATATTGCGATAACCGGCCGGCATTCGCGCCAGCGTGTGGTGGGTGGTCAAGAGCACCATGCCGCCGTTTTCACAGTGCCGGGCCAGGTGTTCCTCGAGCTGCGCGACGCCCTGCTTGTCCAGGGCGGTGAATGGTTCGTCGAGAATCCACAACGGAGGGCTGTCCAAGTACAGCCGGGCCAGGGCCACGCGGCGTTGCTGGCCGGCGGACAGGGTGTGGCTCGGCACGTCTTCGAAGCCGCGCAGCCCTACCGCCGCCAACGCCTGCCAGATCGCCTCGCGGCCGGCCGGCGTATGCAATGCGCAGAGCCAACTGAGGTTTTCTTCGGGGGTCAGCAAGTCCTTGATGCCGGCGGCATGGCCGATCCAGAGCAGGTTGCGGGCCAGTTCGCTGCGCTGGCTGTGCAAGGGTTGGCCATTGAGCAACACCTGGCCTGCGGTGGGCTGCATCAATCCGGCCAACAGGCGCAGCAGGCTGGTCTTGCCACTGCCGTTGGGGCCACTGATTTGCACCATATCGCCACGCGAGAGTCTCAATTCGAGATTTTCGAAAAGCAGTCGCAAGTCTCGCTCACAGGCGAGGCCGACGGTTTGCAGGAGAGGATTGCTCAAGGGATCGCGGGCCTTATACGGTTCAAGTCGGCGGTGCAGCGGCCGTTAAAGAGGTGCAGCATAGATGCTTTGACGACCTGTTCCACAGAGCTGCGTCAAACAATTGCAAGGTTTTCGCCACTCCCTGAAAGACGGGCGGCATTATACATGTGATGCCCTACGCTAAAGAGGGCTTATTTTCCCAAGGTAAGACCGCAGATGACAGGCGACATGAACATCCTGCCGCTGCCCCAGGCCACGGCAACGACGCGTATGCCGGCGGTCAGTGGCGAGTTGCTCAAACTGCTGGTGCCGGCCCAAGGCCTGATCGGCTCGGGCCAGACTGCCCAGGCCGAAGTGCTATCGCTCAAGCAGGCCGACCAGACTTTCCAGCTGTTGCTCAAGGTCACCCTGGAGAGCGGCCGCCAGACCACCGTGCAGGCCACCAGCACCCAGCCGTTGCCCCAGGGCACCAGCCTGGCCGTGACGCAGCCGTCCGCCAGCAACCTGGCGATTGCCGTGCAACAGGCCGTCGCCTCCAGCGTCGCCACCCTCACCCGAATCGACACCACGCAGTTGCCGGTAGGCACCCTGCTGCAAGGCAAAGTGCTGACCAGTCAGGCGTTGCCGCAGCTGCCAGGGCAACCGGCGGTGTATCGATCGTTGGTAAGCTTGCTCAACACCGCCCAGGCGGGCAGCACCCTGGACATCGACAGCCCCCAACCGCTGCGCATCGGCACGCTGTTGAGCGCCCAGGTGCAAGATGCCCAGACGCTGAAGTTCGTTCCGCTGAGCAACCGCCAGGAGCAATTGGCGGTAAGCCAGCAACTGGTCACCCAAGTGAGTCGCCAGGGCTCGCTGGACAGCCTGATCAGCGCCCTGCAAAACCTGCCGGCCACTGACGACACCGGCACCGAGCTGCGCGCCGCGGTGACTCGTTTGCTGGCTGGCCTGCCGGACGTCCAGCAACTGAGCACACCCAAGGGTTTGGCCCAAGCCATGGTCGCCAGCGGCGTATTCCTGGAAAGCAAATTGCTCGCCGGGCAACCACCGAGCCTGGCGCCGGACATGAAAGGCGACCTGCTGAAACTGATCGCCCAACTGACACCGGCCCTGCCCGCCTCCACCAACCTCGGCGCCATCATTGCCGCCAATACGCTGGCCCAAGTCCTGCCGAGCTTCGTCCGCAGTGCCCTGGGGATGCTCGGCCAGGTCAGCGCCAAGCCGCAACCCACCAGCTTCCCCCTGCCCTCTCGCCAGATGAAAGGCCAGGACGAAGAAGGCGACCTCGAACACCTGCTGCGCCTGGCCGCTGCCGCCGTGTCACGCTTGCAAAGCCATCAATTGTCGAGCCTGGAGCAGACCGGCCTGACCGACGACGGTCGGCTGATGAGCACCTGGCAATTGGAAATCCCGATGCGCAACTTGCAGGACATCGTGCCGTTGCAGGTCAAGTTCCAGCGCGAGGAAACCCCGCCCCGGGAGCAGCCAAACGAGCGCAGGGAAGAACGCGAGCCGAAACAGCAGCTCTGGCGGGTGGAACTGGCATTCGACATGGAACCGCTCGGCCCACTGCAGGTTCAGGCCCAGTTGCTCAGCGGCAGCCTCTCCAGCCAGTTGTGGGCCGAACGGCCGTACACCGCGAGCCTGATCGTAAGCAACCTGACAGCCTTGCGTGAGCGCCTGGTGACTTGTGGCCTGAACGTCGGCGACCTGGACTGCCACCTCGGCACCCCGCCCCAAGGCCCCAAGACTCGCCTGGAACAACGCTGGGTGGACGAAACCGCATGACAACCCACACCGAACCCCGCCAGGCCATTGCCCTCAAGTACGACGGCCACCACGCCCCGACCCTCACCGCCAAGGGCGACGAAGCCCTGGCTGAGGAAATCCTGCGCATCGCCCGGGAGAGTGAAGTACCGATCTATGAAAATGCCGAGCTGGTGAAGTTGCTGGCACGGATGGAATTGGGGGACAGCATCCCGGAGGAACTGTACCGCACGATTGCCGAGATCATTGCGTTCGCCTGGAACCTCAAGGGCAAGTTTCCCCAGGGCTACGACCCGAATGCGCCGAGTGTCGAAAAGGATGTGACCGACCGCGGCGACGATTATTAATCACAGCCACCTGGACTAATGCCTGTCAGTTAGGAGCAAACGGCATAATCCTGTGGGAGCAAAGCTTGCTCGCGATAGCGGCAGAGTCGCCAATATTGTTGTCGGCTGGCTTACCGCAATCGCGAGCAAGCTTTGCTCCCACAGGTTTGCTGTTTAACTGACAGGTATTAGCCACCTGGGCTGCGTTTTGGGTTGAAAATGATCAATCTGCAAGCCCCAGAAAAACCTGTGGGAGCGAGCCTGCTCGCGATGGGGCCCTGTCAGTCAATATTGAGAGACTGACACACCGCTATCGCGAGCAGGCTCCCACATTGGATTGGGGAGAATGCGTTCAGCCGCCCTTGTGCAGCTTGCTCATCAACTCCGCCTCGGCCTGGGTCAGGCCGCAGGCTTGGGTCAGTTCGTCGACGCTGGCGCCCATGCCCACCAGGCGGGCGGCCTGGGCGAAGGACAGGCTGGAGGGGTCGCGCTGTTCCAACTGGGCGAGTTTATCCGGCAACGGCGCGACCACGGCACGCAGCTCATGGAGCGCTTCGCCCATGCGCACGGTGCCGTTCTGGTAATCGTCGACGCGCTTGGCCAGGTCCTTGATGCGCTGGTCGCGCAACGCATCGCCCTGGGCCTGCTGAGCGGCGATCTGCCGCTGGCCACGTATGTACGCCAAGAACATCGCCAGCGTGCCTGCCCAGAAAAGGAACAGGACAATGACTGCTACCTCAAGAATCAAATCAGATACTCTCCAGTTCCGACCACTCTTCTTCGCTCATCATCTTGTCCAGTTCAACCAGAATCAACAACTCGTTGTTCTTGTTGCACACGCCCTGAATGAACTTGGCGGATTCTTCGTTACCCACGTTCGGCGCAGTCTCGATTTCCGACTGACGCAGGTAAACCACTTCGGCGACGCTGTCGACCATGATGCCAACCACTTGCTTGTCGGCTTCGATGATGACGATCCGGGTGTTGTCGCTGATCTCGGCATTCATCAGGCCGAAGCGCTGGCGGGTATCGATCACCGTGACCACGTTGCCACGCAGGTTGATGATGCCCAGCACGTAGCTCGGCGCACCCGGAACCGGGGCGATCTCGGTATAGCGCAGCACTTCCTGAACGCGCATCACGTTGATGCCGTAGGTTTCGTTATCGAGCTTGAAGGTCACCCATTGCAGAATCGGATCTTCAGAACCCTTTTGAGACGACGCCTTATCATTCATACCCTGACCCCTCGAAAAACCGCCTGTGGCGGCGTGTATTCTGTCCGGCGACGCTGTGCGCCACCGGTTGTCTTATTTCGGTTTCTGGACCGGCTTGCTGCCGCCCAGGTGTTTTGCCCCGCCGCTGGCGATCAGCTCCGCCAGCTCGGAAACGTCCAGCAAGGCGCACATGTGCTCGATCACCGTACCGGCCAGCCATGGCCGTTGCCCTCGATGGCTGCGCCACTTGATCTCGTTCGGGTCCAGGCGCAGCGAGCGACTGACCTGATGCACCGCCAAACCCCACTCGTAACCCTGCACTGAAATCACGTACTGCAAGCCTTGGCGAAAGTCATCGCGATAACGGTCCGGCATGACCCAGCGCGCCGTATCCAATACCTTCAGGTTGCCGGCCTGGCTCGGCAGGATCCCGAGGAACCATTCCGGCTGGCCAAACAACGGCGTCAATTCCTGCCCGGCCAGGGAATAAATCGATCCCAGGCAGACCAGCGGCACCGCCAGGGTCAACCCGGCCACATCGAACAACAAACACTCGAACGGCTCGGCAGCCCAGGCCGGACGGTCGTCGCCCGGCACCGGTGGCGGCGGATTGCTCGGCGGCAGGTGGATTTCCACCACCGGCGTCACCAGGCCTTGTAGCAGCGGGGCAACGGTCGAGACCGACGCCAGGATCGGCGCAGGCGCGTCCAGGACCGCCACCTGAGGCTTGATAAACGGCGCCTCGACCGCTGCAGCCACTACTGCTTTCTGTGCGTCACGGGCCTGCTCTTCGAGCACGGCCGCTTGAAATTCATCCAGCACACCCTTGGCTTCGACGTGCTCGGGCAACGCCTCGATCACGCTTGGCGGCGGTGGCAATTCTTCGGTCGCTTCCTGCAGCAGCCCATCCAGATAGGATTGCAGGGCCATTTGCGGACGCGAGGTTGTCTTTATTGGGCGGCTCATAGGAACAGTGCGCCACTTGAAGAGGTTATCGGCATGAATGCGGTAGGACTTGAGCGTTCGCAAGCGAACACGATGCCAGTGGAAAACCTCGTCACTTAAGCCACCTGCTGCGGAACAAGCTGCTGGGCCAGCAGGTGCTTGAGCAGCGCCCGGTAAGCCAGCACGCCACGGCTCTTGCCATCGAATTGCGAAGGGGTCACTCCGGCGCGGCTGGCGTCCCGCAAGCGGGTGTCGACGGGGATATAGCCTTGCCAGATGTCATCCGGGTACATGTCCCGCAACACCCGCAGGGTACCCAGGGACGCCTGGGTGCGACGATCGAACAAGGTCGGCACGATGTTGAAGGCCAGCGTCTGTTTGCGCGAGCGGTTGACCATCGCCAGCGTATTGACCATGCGTTCCAGGCCTTTGACCGCCAAGTGCTCGGTCTGTACCGGGATCACCAACTGCTGGCTGGCCGCCAAGGCATTGACCATCAGCAGGCCCAGCAACGGCGGGCTGTCGATGATTGCGTAATCGAAATCCTGCCACAGCTGCGCCAGACTCTTGGCGATCACCAGACCCAGGCCGCTCTGCCCGGGCGACTGTCGCTCCAGGGTGGCGAGGGCGGTGCTCGACGGCAACAGGGAAATCCGCTCGTCGCTGGTGGATAACAGCAACTGCCCCGGCAGGCCCTCGGGCACTACGCCCTTGTGCAGGAACAGGTCGTAGTTGCTGTGCTCCAGGCTGTCAGGATCGTAGCCGAAATAGCTGGTCATCGAGCCGTGGGGGTCCAGATCGACGATGACCACGCGCTTGCCCGCCTCGGCCAGCAACCCGGCTAAAGCGATGGAAGATGTGGTCTTGCCCACACCACCTTTTTGATTGGCGACTGCCCAGACTCTCATTCGGATCGTTCCTCCCGGCCGAAACAGGCTCGACCGAGAAATAGCTCGGTTATAAAGCGGGTGACGGAGAATTGACGGCACTCTGTCTTCCCGGCGACTTGACCGGAGCCGGTGCAGTTTGTGTGCCAGCCCGCTTCAATGCCGCATCCGGAGTTGCATTGGTCGTACCGGTACCGGTCAGGCTGCGACGCACATCCAGGTTACGCGACACCACCAGCACCACCCGCCGGTTGCGCGCGCGCCCCTCGGCAGTGGCGTTATTGGCGACCGGCTGGAACTCGCCGTAACCCACCGAGGCCAGGCGACCAGGCTTCACGCCCTGCATCGCCAGCATGCGCACGATGCTCGCCGAACGGGCCGAGGACAGTTCCCAGTTGGTCGGGTACTGCGCAGTACGGATCGGCTGGTCGTCCGTGAAGCCTTCGACATGGATCGGGTTGTCGAAGGGCTTGAGGATCGCCGCGACCTTATCGATGATGTTGAACGCCATGTCGCTGGGCATGGCATCGCCGCTGCCGAACAACAGACTGGAATTGAGTTCGATCTCGACCCACAACTCGTTGCCGCGCACAGTCATCTGGTTGGAGCTGATCAGGTCACCGAACGCCGCGCTGATATCGTCGGCGATGCTTTTCAACGGATCGCTACTGCCGGCGATACCGGCCTCGACCTGCTCGCTGTCCTTGACCAAGGGCTTGGCCGGGGTCGTGGTCTTCGGCCGCTCCTCACCGATGGGGATAGGCTTGAGGGCGCGGTCGGAGTCGGTAAAGACACCGATCAATGCCTCGGAAATGACTTTGTACTTACCTTCGTTGACCGACGAAATCGAATACATGACCACGAAAAAAGCGAACAACAGCGTGATGAAGTCGGCGTAGGAAACCAGCCAGCGTTCATGGTTGACGTGTTCTTCACGATGCCTGCGACGTGCCATGCTCCATATCCCCCATTAGTCCATGAAGCCTTGCAGCTTCAACTCAATGGAGCGTGGGTTTTCACCTTCGGCGATCGACAGGATCCCCTCCAGCAGCATTTCGCGATAGCGCGACTGGCGCAACGCGATGGACTTGAGTTTGGCCGCGATGGGCAGCAGCACCAGGTTGGCACTCGCCACGCCGTAGATCGTGGCGACAAACGCCACGGCGATGCCACTGCCCAGTTGCGACGGATCGGCCAGGTTGCCCATCACATGGATCAGGCCCATCACCGCACCGATGATGCCGATGGTCGGCGCGTAGCCGCCCATGCTTTCGAATACCTTGGCCGCCTCGATGTCGCGACTTTCCTGGGTGTAGAAATCCACCTCCAGGATGCTGCGGATGGCTTCCGGCTCGGCGCCGTCCACCAGCAATTGCAGGCCTTTGCGTGAGTAGTTGTCCGGTTCGGCATCGGCCACCCCTTCCAGACCCAGCAGGCCTTCCTTGCGCGCGGTCAGGCTCCAATTCACGACACGATCGATACCACCAGCCAGGTCGACACGGGGCGGGAACAGAATCCAGATCAGCACCTGCATGGCGCGCTTGAAAGCGCTCATGGGCGACTGCAACAGCGCTGCGCCAACGGTGCCACCGATCACGATCAACGCCGCCGGGCCGTTGGCCAGGGCGCCCAGATGACCGCCTTCCAGATAATTGCCGCCAATGATGGCGACGAACGCCATAATGATGCCAATCAGGCTGAGCACATCCATTAAATGCAGGCCTCGACCAGGTGTCTACCGATGTCGTCCAATCCGTACACCGCATCGGCAAGATCGGCTTTTACGATGGCCATTGGCATGCCGTAGATCACACAACTGGCTTCGTCCTGGGCCCAGATTGCACTGCCGCCCTGCTTGAGCAGGCGCGCGCCTTCGCGACCGTCGGCGCCCATGCCGGTGAGCACCACCGCCAGAACTTTGTCACCGTAGGACTTGGCCGCAGAACCGAAGGTAATGTCCACGCAAGGCTTGTAGTTCAGACGCTCGTCGCCCGGCAGGATTTTCACCGCGCCCCGGCCATCGATCATCATCTGCTTGCCACCCGGGGCCAACAACGCCAGGCCTGGACGCAGGATGTCGCCATCCTCGGCTTCCTTGACGCTGATGTTGCACAGCTTGTCCAGGCGCTCGGCAAACGCCTTGGTGAACGCTGCAGGCATGTGCTGGATCAGCACGATGGGGGCCGGGAAGTTGGCCGGCAACTGGGTCAAGACCCGCTGCAGTGCCACCGGCCCACCCGTGGACGTGCCGATAGCGACCAGCTTGTAGGCTTTGCGCTTGGGTGCCGGTGACGAGGCACTGGCGGGCGCCGCCGAGCGAGCCGGCGCAGGTGCCGGGGCGCTGCGTACCGGTGCCGGATTGAAGCTGCTCGATGCAGTCGGCGTCGGCGACGGTGCCGGGCTTGGCGCCGCAACAGGGGCTGGCGCCGGTGCGCTGTAGGCACCGACACGGCGGTTGCTGCGGGAAATGCTATGGACTTTTTCGCAGAGCAACTGCCGGACCTTGTCGGGGTTGCGCGAAATGTCTTCGAAGTTCTTCGGCAGGAAATCCACCGCCCCGGCGTCCAGCGCATCGAGGGTCACTCGGGCGCCTTCGTGGGTCAGGGACGAGAACATCAATACCGGCGTCGGGCAGCGCTGCATGATATGCCGCACGGCCGTGATGCCGTCCATCATCGGCATCTCGTAGTCCATGGTGATCACGTCCGGCTTGAGAGCCAGGGCCTGATCAATCGCCTCTTTGCCATTGGTCGCGGTACCGACGACCTGAATACTCGTGTCCGCCGAAAGAATTTCCGAGACGCGGCGGCGGAAAAACCCCGAATCGTCCACCACCAGGACTTTAACTACCATAAACACTCCGTTAGACGAGGCGCGGCCCTGGGCCACGCCCCTCCAGAATCAAATACGCCGGGCGGCGTAACGCTTGAGCATGCTTGGCACATCGAGAATCAATGCGATGCGGCCGTCGCCGGTGATGGTGGCGCCGGACATGCCCGGGGTGCCCTGGAGCATCTTGCCCAACGGCTTGATGACCACTTCTTCCTGGCCCACCAATTGGTCGACGACAAAGCCGATCCGCTGGGTGCCCACCGAAAGGATCACCACATGGCCCTCGCCCTGCTCTACATGAGCAGCGGAGCTGACCAACCAGCGCTTGAGGTAGAACAGTGGCAGTGCCTTGTCCCGTACGATCACCACTTCCTGGCCGTCCACCACGTTGGTGCGCGACAGGTCGAGGTGGAAGATCTCGTTGACGTTGACCAGCGGGAAGGCGAATGCCTGGTTGCCCAGCATCACCATCAGGGTCGGCATGATCGCCAGGGTCAACGGGACCTTGATGACGATCTTCGAGCCCAGGCCCTTGGTCGAGTAGATATTGATCGAACCGTTGAGCTGGGAAATCTTGGTTTTCACCACGTCCATGCCCACGCCACGGCCCGACACGTCGGAGATCTCGGTCTTGGTCGAGAAACCTGGGGCGAAGATCAGGTTGTAGCACTCGGATTCGCTCAGGCGGTCGGCGGCATCCTTGTCCATCACACCGCGTTTCACCGCGATGGCACGCAACACGTTCGGGTCCATGCCTTTGCCGTCGTCGGAGATCGACAACAGGATGTGGTCGCCCTCCTGCTCGGCGGCCAGGATAACCTTGCCGCCACGAACCTTGCCTGAAGCTTCGCGTTCCTCCGGCGACTCGATGCCGTGGTCGACTGCGTTGCGCACCAAGTGGACCAGCGGGTCGGCCAAGGCCTCGACAAGGTTCTTGTCGAGGTCGGTCTCTTCACCCACCAGTTCCAGGTTGATTTCTTTCTTGAGCTGGCGAGCCAGGTCGCGAACCAGGCGCGGGAAGCGCCCGAAGACTTTCTTGATCGGCTGCATCCGGGTCTTCATGACCGCGGTCTGCAAATCGGCCGTGACCACGTCGAGGTTCGACACGGCCTTGGACATGGCTTCGTCCTGGCTATTGAGGCCCAGGCGCACCAGACGGTTACGCACCAGCACCAGTTCGCCGACCATGTTCATGATCTCGTCCAGGCGTGCGGTATCGACACGAACGGTGGTCTCGGCTTCGCTGGCCGGTTTGTCCGCTGGCGCAGCCGCCGGAGCACGGGCTGGCGCCGGGGCAGCAGCAGCGGCAGGCTTGGCGGGCTCGGCCTTCGGCTCCGGAGCCTTGGCAGCGGGTTTTGGCGCAGCCTTGGCCGCCGGCGCAGCCGCAGTGGCGGCAGCAGGCGCAGCAGAAGCCGTACCGACTTCGCTGAACTTGCCCTTGCCATGCAGCTCATCGAGCAGGGATTCGAATTCGTGGTCGCTGATCAGGTCGCTGCCCGCGGCAGCGGCGGCGGGCTTGGCCGGCGTCGGCGCCGAAGCGATGGCCGAATCCAGTGCGTCAACGGCAAAGGTGCCTTTGCCATGCAACTGATCGAGCAACGCTTCGAATTCGTCGTCGGTGATGTCCGAGCTGTCGCCTGCAGCTTTCGGCGCGACGGGGGCCGCCGCCGGGACCACGGCATCAGGCGCGAACTGGCCCTTGCCATGGAGCTGGTCGAGCAGTGACTCGAACTCGGCATCGGTGATTTCATCGCTGCCCGCCCCATCGGCGGCCGGCGCTGCAGGTGCAGGTGCAGAAGGTGCAGCCGGTGCCTCGGCCTGGGCCTTGACGGCATTCAGCGAGTCCAGCAGTTGTTCGAATTCGTTATCGGTGACGTCGCCCGATTCCTCGGCGACCGGTTCTTCAACCACGGCCTCGACAACCGGAGCCGCTTCGTCAGCCGATTGCGGCTCGGCCAGACGTGCCAGCGCGGCGAGCAACTCAGGGGTGGCAGCGGTGACCGGCGAGCGCTCACGCACTTCGCTGAACATACTGTTGACCGCATCCAGCGCTTCAAGCACCACGTCCATCAATTCCGAATCAACGCGACGCTCACCCTTGCGCAGGATGTCGAACACGTTCTCGGCAATGTGACAGCACTCCACCAGCTCGTTGAGCTGGAGGAAGCCGGCGCCTCCTTTTACAGTGTGGAAACCGCGAAAAATTGCATTGAGCAGATCCGCATCATCTGGTCGGCTTTCCAGCTCGACCAGCTGTTCGGACAGTTGCTCTAGAATCTCGCCGGCCTCAACCAGGAAATCCTGAAGGATCTCTTCATCGGCGCCGAAGCTCATTAATGGCTGCTCCTAAAACAGGGTAGGTCGTGATGACGGTTAATGCCGGATCGCGTTGGAGCTGTGAGCGTGCCAGGCAAGGCGCGAGACGCGGGTAAGGGTTGTTTCCTTACCAAGTCTCGCAACGCGGCATGGCGCGCTCACAGCTCCAACCCTTCGGGCCGCGCCCCACAAGGCGCAATCCGTCGTTACTCGTCGTTCATTTGGAAGACCAAACCACACTCCTCGTGCCTAGTCTTGCGCCTTGTGGGGCGCGGCGCGACCGGCATTAACCGTCATCACGACCTACCAACTCAGAATCCAAGGCTGGACAGCAAATCGTCCACATCGTCCTGACCGGACATAACGTCTTCTCTTTTATCGGCATGAATCTGCGGACCTTCACCCTGAGAGAGATGTTTTTGTGGATCTTTTTCAGCAAGCATCGCTTCACGGTCGTGTTCGATGCCTGCGAAGCGGTCTACCTGGCTGGCCATCAACACCAGTTTGAGCAGGTTGCTTTCCACTTCGGTGACCAGTTGGGTCACACGCTTGATCACCTGGCCGGTCAGGTCTTGATAGTCCTGGGCCAGCAGAATGTCGTTGAGGTTGCTTGCCACCGCGCGGTTCTCGGTGCTGCTGCGCGTCAGGAAACCGTCGACGCGACGGGCCAGCTCCCGAAACTCTTCAGCGCCGACTTCGCGACGCATGAACCGGCCCCAGTCGGTGCTCAAGGCCTGGGCTTCTTCGCTCAGGCCATTGACCAGCGGCGTTGCACTTTCCACCAGGTCCATGGTGCGGTTGGCCGCGGCCTCGGTCAGCTTGACCACATAACCCAGACGCTCGGTGGCGTCGGTGATCTGCGAGACTTCCTCGGCCTGCGGCATATTCGGGTCGATCTGGAAATTGACAATCGCGCTGTGCAATTCACGCGTGAGCTTGCCCACTTCCTGATACAGACCGCGGTCACGGGTCTGGTTGAGCTCATGGATCATTTGAACCGCATCGCTAAAGCGACCTTTTTCAAGGCTGTCGACCAGTTCGCGGGCATGTTTTTTCAGGGTCGATTCGAAATCACCCATTGAAGATTCGTTGTCCATAGCTCCCCCGTGGCGCCGTTAACCGATGCGTTCGAAGATTTTTTCGATCTTCTCTTTCAACGCCTGGGCCGTGAAGGGTTTGACCACATAGCCGTTTACACCGGCCTGGGCCGCTTCGATAATCTGCTCGCGCTTGGCTTCGGCAGTGACCATCAGCACCGGAAGATGCTTGAGCTTTTCGTCGGCGCGCACATGGCGCAGCAAGTCGATACCGGTCATGCCGGGCATGTTCCAGTCAGTCACCAGAAAGTCGATGCTCCCGCTGTTGAGGACCGGAATGGCTGTGATGCCATCATCCGCCTCGACCGTGTTGGTGAACCCAAGGTCACGCAACAGGTTTTTTATGATCCGCCGCATCGTTGAGAAGTCATCAACGATGAGGATTTTCATGTTCTTGTCCAATTCGACCTCCAAGCAGTCTTAAACGCGCCCAGCACCTGGACGCGCCATTTCAATCAATCCGGCACAACACTCGACAACGGTCCGGAGCACAACGGATGGAGACTGGCGCAGTACCTGCCAGGCCAGCCTCGTTCGCAGCGTCCCCACACTGCCTGTCAACGCGCTCGCCACTCCCCCAAACGCCCCCGCAAACGGGCCGCGCACTGGCTGTGTAACTGGCTGACCCGCGATTCGCTGACCCCCAGGACCTCACCGATTTCCTTGAGGTTCAGCTCTTCGTCGTAGTACAGCGCCAAGACCAGTCGCTCACGCTCCGGCAAATTGGCAATCGCATCCGCCAGCGCACTCTGGAAACGTTCATCTTCCAGGTCACGCGACGGCTCCATGTGAGCACTCGCGTTATCCTCGTGCAGTCCTTCGTGCTCACCGTCCTGCAACAGGTCGTCGAAACTGAACAGGCGGCTGCCCAAGGTATCGTTCAAAATCCCGTAATAATCGTCGAGACTCAATTGGAGTTCGGCCGCAACCTCGTGATCTTTAGCGTCACGCCCGGTTTTAGCTTCAATTGCCCGAATTGCATCGCTGACCATGCGGGTATTGCGATGCACAGAACGCGGCGCCCAATCGCCCTTGCGGACTTCATCGAGCATGGCCCCGCGAATGCGAATACCGGCATACGTCTCGAAACTGGCGCCCTTGCTCGCGTCGTATTTGTTCGACACTTCGAGCAGGCCGATCATGCCCGCCTGGATCAAGTCTTCGACCTGGACACTGGCCGGCAAACGCGCCAGCAAGTGATAGGCGATACGCTTGACCAGCGGTGCGTAACGCTCGATCAATTCGTACTGGGCGTCCCGTGCCGATTTTTTGTAGAGATGGTTGTAACCGCTGGCTGTCATAGCACGGGCCCTGCTGTTTGTTGCACAAGACGCTCGACGAAAAACTCCAGATGCCCGCGGGGGTTGGCCGGCAGTGGCCAGGTGTCGACCTTCTGGGCGATCGCCTTGAACGCCAGCGCGCATTTGGAACGTGGAAAGGCTTCATAGACGGCACGTTGCTTCTGGACGGCCTTGCGAACGCTTTCGTCGTAAGGCACTGCGCCGACGTATTGCAGGGCGACGTCCAGGAAGCGATCCGTGACCTTTGTCAACTTGGCGAACAGGTTGCGTCCTTCCTGCGGGCTCTGGGCCATGTTGGCCAGGACGCGGAAGCGGTTCATGCCATAGTCGCGGTTAAGCAGTTTGATCAGGGCGTAGGCGTCGGTGATGGACGTCGGTTCGTCGCAGACCACCAGCAGCACTTCCTGGGCGGCGCGCACGAAACTGACAACCGAGTCACCAATACCGGCCGCGGTGTCGATCACCAGCACATCGAGGTTGTCGCCGATGTCGCTGAACGC
Organism: Pseudomonas sp. A25(2017); assembly: GCF_002001065.1. NCBI lineage: Bacteria > Pseudomonadati > Pseudomonadota > Gammaproteobacteria > Pseudomonadales > Pseudomonadaceae > Pseudomonas > Pseudomonas sp. A25(2017). Next base: position 101,034 of record NZ_MUOA01000043.1, read on the forward strand.
CTGGATCAGGCCCGCGTGTTGGGCCGGGGTCAGGTGAACCATGCTCTGGGTGCCGGAAGCAGCCGGCACGATGCGAATCCCGCCCGGCCCCTGCAACAACACGTCACGCAGCTCACAGCGCCCTTCAATCACGTCCGCCAGGGTGCGTTTGGGTGTAAGCCCCAACAACACGTCGACGTTCGCCAGGCCCAGGTCGGCGTCCAGCAGCATGACCCGTCGGCCAAGCTCTGCCAGAGCCAGGGACAAGTTCACTGACACGTTAGTCTTCCCGACGCCACCTTTGCCGCCGGTCACCGCGATCACCTGTACGGGATGCATGCTGCCCATGTTCGTTCTTTACCTTGTCTTACTTAGACGGAGGCCACATTACTGGCTGCGCGTTCACATACGGAACAATGCATGGCAGACCATCGATGTAGTTACAAAAAATATTCATGATAACCTCAGCCGACCTGCTTGGTCGGGCTGTGGTAGATATCAGCGAACATATCAGCCATGGCTTCTTCGCTGGGTTCTTCCTGCATTTGCACACTCACGGCACGACTGACCAGTTGATGACGGCGCGGCAGATGCAAATCATCCGGGATCCGCGGCCCGTCGGTCAGGTAGGCCACCGGTAATTCATGACCGATCGCCAGGCTCAACACCTCGCCCAGGCTTGCCGTTTCGTCCAGCTTAGTCAGGATGCAGCCGGCCAGCCCGCAGCGTTTGTAGCTGTGGTATGCGGCGGTTAGAACCTGTTTCTGGCTGGTGGTTGCCAACACGAGATAATTTTTTGACTTGATACCGCGTCCGGCCAGGCTTTCGAGCTGCATGCGCAGGGCTGGATCGCTGGCTTGCAGGCCTGCGGTATCGATCAGCACGACGCGTTTGCGCAGCAGCGGCTCCAACGCCTGGGCCAGGGATTGGCCCGGATCCACATGGGTCACCGACACATTGAGAATCCGGCCGAGGGTCTTGAGTTGCTCCTGGGCACCGATGCGGAAACTGTCCATGCTCACCAGGGCAATGCTCTGGGCACCGTACTTGAGTACATAACGGGCGGCGAGCTTGGCCAGGGTGGTGGTCTTGCCCATGCCGGCAGGACCGACCATGGCAATCACCCCACCCTCTTCCAGCGGCTCGACTTCCGGCGTGGCGATCATCCGCGCCAGGTGCGCCAGCAACATGCGCCAGGCCTGACGAGGCTCTTCGATACCATTGATCAGCGCCAGCAGGTCCCGGGACAACGGGCCAGACAGGCCGATGCGTTGCAGGCGACGCCACAGGTTGGCCTGGGCTGGACGGCTGCCTTGCAGCTGGTTCCAGGCCAGGGAGCCGAGCTGGACTTCCATCAGCTCGCGCAGGCTGTTGAGTTCAAAGCGCATCGAATCCAGGGCGCGCGGGTCGACACCCCGGGCAGGTGCCGCTGGCGCCGGCTCAGGACGACGCGGTTCGGCATGGGCCTGCTCGATCAGCGGTTCGGCAGCGGTCAATGGCAGGCCGGCCGTCAGCGGCTGACCGGCGAACAATTGACGATTGGTGCCCGCCGCGCCTTCGCCTTCGCTGCTGCGCAGGCTCAGTTCGGCCTGGGCGCTGGCGATGCGCGATTGGGTCTTGCGCAGCTCGTCTTCGAGTTCCATGTTCGGAACCCGCGGGGCCAACGCAGACAGCTTGTAATCCAGGGCAGCCGTCAGCTCGACACCGCCGGCGATACGACGGTTGCCAATGATGGCTGCTTCAGCGCCCAGCTCGTCACGAACCAGTTTCATGGCCTGACGCATGTCGGCGGCGAAAAAACGCTTCACTTGCATAAACCACTACCTCAGCCGTTGGGCCCTACTGTCGCAACGATGGTCACTTGCTTGTTGTCCGGTATTTCCTGGTACGCCAGCACATGCAGCCCCGGGACCGCGAGGCGCCCGAATCGCGAGAGCATCGCGCGAATCGGACCGGCCACCAGCAGGATCACCGGCTGACCTTGCATCTCTTGCCGCTGGGCTGCTTCGATCAGCGAACGCTGCAGCTTCTCGGCCATGCTTGGCTCCAGCAGAACACCCTCTTCCGAGCCTTGTCCTGCCTTCTGCAGACTATTGAGCAATATCTGTTCCAACCTTGGCTCCAAGGTGATGACAGGCAGCTCAGACTCAGTGCCTACAATGCTTTGGACGATTGCGCGGGATACGCCGACCCGAACCGCGGCCACCAGGGCGGCGGTATCTTGACTCTTGGAAGCGTTGTTGGCGATAGCCTCGGCAATACTGCGTATGTCGCGCACAGGCACTTGCTCGGCCAACAGCGCCTGCAACACCTTGAGCAATTGCGACAACGAAACCACACCCGGCACCAGCTCTTCGGCCAGCTTGGGTGAGCCTTTGGCCAGTACTTGCAGGAGTTGCTGGACTTCTTCGTGACCGATCAGCTCGCTGGAGTGCTTGTACAGGATCTGGTTCAAGTGGGTCGCCACCACCGTACTGGCGTCCACCACGGTATAGCCGAGGGACTGGGCCTGGGCCCGCTGGCTGATTTCGATCCACACCGCCTCCAGGCCGAAAGCCGGATCCTTGGCGGTGATGCCGTTGAGGCTGCCGTAGACCTGCCCCGGGTTGATCGCCAGCTCGCGGTCGGGGTAGATCTCGGCTTCGGCCAGGATCACCCCCATCAGCGTCAGGCGGTAGGCACTCGGCGCCAGGTCGAGGTTGTCGCGGATATGCACGGTCGGCATCAGGAAGCCCAGGTCCTGGGACAGCTTCTTGCGCACCCCCTTGATCCGCGCCAGCAACTGACCACCCTGGTTGCGGTCGACCAATGGAATCAGGCGATATCCGACTTCCAGGCCGATCATGTCGATCGGCGTCACGTCATCCCAGCCCAGCTCCTTGGTTTCCATGGCGCGGGCCGGCGACGGCAGCAGTTCCTGCTGGCGCTTGACCTCTTGCAGGGCCTGGACTTTCTGCACGTTCTGTTTTTTCCAGAACAGGTAGGCGCCGCCGGCAGCCAGAGCAGCCATGCTCAGGAAGGAAAAGTGCGGCATTCCTGGCACCAGGCCCATTACAGCCATCAGGCCGGCAGCAACCGCCAGGGCCTTGGGCGAGGCGAACATTTGGCGGCCGATCTGCTTGCCCATGTCTTCGGAGCCCGAAGCACGGGTCACCATGATCGCAGCAGCTGTAGATAACAACAGTGATGGCAATTGCGCCACCAAACCGTCACCAATGGTCAACAAGGCGTAGACCTTGCCAGCGTCGCCGAACGTCATGTTGTGCTGGAAGATACCGACAGCCATGCCGCCGATCAGGTTGATGAACAGAATCAGCAGGCCGGCGATGGCGTCACCGCGCACGAATTTGCTGGCACCGTCCATGGAGCCGTAGAACTCGGCTTCCTGGGCCACCTCCAGACGACGCAGCTTGGCCTGGCCCTGGTCGATCAGGCCGGCGTTGAGGTCGGCGTCGATCGCCATCTGCTTGCCGGGCATCGCATCGAGGGTGAAACGCGCGCTCACCTCGGAAATCCGCCCGGCGCCCTTGGTCACCACGACGAAGTTGATGATCATCAAGATGGCGAAGACCACGATACCGACCACGTAGTTGCCGCCGATCACCACTTCACCGAAGGCCTGGATCACCTTACCGGCGGCGGCATGGCCTTCCTGGCCGTGGAGCATGACCACCCGGGTCGAGGCCACGTTCAGCGCCAGGCGCATCAACGTCGCCACCAACAGGATGGTCGGGAATACGGCGAAATCCAGCGGCCGCAGGGCGTAGACGCACACCAGCAGCACCACGATCGACAGGGCGATGTTGAACGTGAAGAACACGTCCAGCAGGAACGGCGGCACCGGCAGCATCATCATGGCGAGCATGACCAGCAGCAAGATCGGCACACCCAGATTGCCCCGGCTGAGGTCGGCTACATTGCTGCGCGCGGTGCTGAGTAACTGAGAGCGATCCACCAATATTCCCCGTGCCTGTAAAGCAAACTTTTGACGCCCGGAGGGGGCGCAGGCGGGGTATTGCAAGAAGCCTTCCAACTTTTGTCAGAGGCTGAAATAGAGGGGCTAACGCACATTTGTGGGAGCGGGCTTGCTCGCGAAAGCGGTCTTCCAGTCAACTTTGCATCGACTGACAGTACGCATTCGCGAGCAAGCCCGCTCCCACAGAAGATTGTGGTCAACTCGGCTCAGGAATCGCGGCGCAAATCCGGCGGGATCGGCAGGTCTTTTAGCGGTTCAGGGCGCTTGCCCTTGCCGGCGCGGTGTTGGCGGATCTGGTAGACGTAGGCCAGCACCTGGGCCACGGCCAGGTACAGGCCGCCAGGGATTTCCTGGTCGAGTTCGGTGGAGTAGTAAATCGACCGCGCCAGCGCCGGGGACTCGAGCAGCATCACCTCATTGGCCACGGCGATCTCACGGATCTTGAGCGCCAGGAAATCACTGCCCTTGGCCAGCAACACCGGAGCGTTGCCTTTTTCGGGGTCGTACTTGAGGGCGACGGCGTAGTGCGTCGGGTTGGTGATGACCACATCGGCGTCGGGGATCGCCGCCATCATCCGCCGCTGGGAGACCTCGCGCTGCAATTGACGGATTCGCTGCTTGACCTCCGGCTTGCCCTCCGCATCCTTGTGCTCGTCACGCACTTCCTGCTTGGTCATCATCAGCTTCTGCTTGCTCTGATACAGCTGGATCGGCACGTCGATGGCGGCGATCAGGATCAGGCCACAAGCCATCCACAACGTACTCCAGCCCACCAACTGCACGCTGTGGATAATCGCCTGCTCCAGCGGTTCGTGAGCAATGCGCAGCAGATCGTCGATGTCGGACTGCAATACCGTCAACGCAACAAACAGCACCAGCAGGAATTTCCCGAACGCCTTGAGCAGCTCCATCAGCGCCGTGGTGGAAAACATGCGCTTGAGACCGGCGGCCGGGTTCATCCGGCTGAACTTGGGGGCCAGGCTACCGGCGGCGAACAACCAGCCGCCCAGGGAAATCGGGCCGATCACCGCAGCCAGCAGCAAGCAGATCAGGATCGGCTGCACCGCCAGGATCGCGATCTTGCCCGAGTGCAGCAGATGCTGGGACATGGACCCCGGAGAGAGCAGTACTTCGCGAGGCAGAGAGAAATTCAGACGCATGATTTCCAGCAGGTCCAGGGCCAACCCGCCGCCATAAATCAGCAACCCGCCCGCCCCGGCCAGCATCACCGCCAGCGTGTTGAGTTCCTTGGAGCGGGCGGTCTCACCCTTTTCCCGGGATTCGCGCAGGCGCTTTTCCGTGGGGTCTTCTGTCTTGTCCTGACCACTCTCGCTCTCGGCCATGGTTCAGCGTGCCTGTGCCATGTCGCGTAAAAGCTGCAAGGCCTGGGTGGCCAGCGGCTGATACTGGTTGAGGATATCCCCCAGGCTGACCCAGAAAATCACCATGCCCAGCACGAGGGTCAGCGGGAAGCCAATGGAGAAAATATTCAATTGCGGCGCTGCTCGGGTCATCACGCCAAACGCGATGTTGACCACCAGCAAGGCGGTGATCGCCGGCAATACCAACACCATCGCCGCGCCCAGGACCCAGCCGAGCTTGCCGGCGATTTCCCAGAAATGATTGACCAGGAGCGCACTGCCCACCGGCATGGTGGTAAAGCTTTCAGTCAATACCTCGAACACCACCAAATGCCCATTCATGGCCAGGAACAACAGGGTCACCAGCATCGTCAGGAACTGACCGATCACCGCCGTCGTCACGCCATTGGTGGGGTCGACCATGGACGCGAAGGCCATGCCCATCTGGATCGAGATGATTTGCCCGGCCACCACGAAGGCCTGGAAGAACAGCTGCAGCGAGAACCCCATCAAGGCACCGATGAGGATCTGCTCGGCCACCAGCATCAGCGCACTGAGATCCAGTGCATGAACCGGCGGCATCGGCGGCAGCCCGGGCGCGATGACCACCGTGATCGCCAGGGCGAAATACAAGCGCACGCGCCGGGGCACCAGGGTCGTGCCGAAGATCGGCATGCTCATCAGCACCGCGGTCACGCGAAACATCGGCAGGATGAACGATGCCACCCAGGAACTGATCTGGGTGTCCGTCAGCTCAAGCATCGACATGAGGTCAGCCGATCAACTGCGGAATACTGCCGTACAACTGCAGGATGTATTCCATGAAGGTTTGTACCATCCAGGGGCCGGCGACGATCAACGTCACCAGCATCACCAGCAGGCGCGGCAGGAAGCTCAAGGTCTGTTCGTTGATCTGGGTCGCGGCCTGGAACATCGCCACCAGCAACCCCACCAGCAGGCTGGGGATCACCAGGATGGCAACCATTATGGTCGTCAGCCAGAGCGCTTCACGGAACAGGTCTACCGCTACTTCAGGCGTCATATCGCCCTCCCCGCACAAAAGGCCTAAACACCGCCGAAACTGCCCGCCAGGGTCCCGATGATCAGCGCCCAGCCATCCACCAGCACAAACAGCATGATCTTGAACGGCAGGGAAATGATCAGCGGCGAGAGCATCATCATGCCCATGGCCATCAACACGCTGGCGACCACCAGGTCAATGATCAGGAACGGAATGAAAATCATGAAGCCGATCTGGAACGCGGTTTTCAGCTCGGACGTCACGAACGCCGGCACCAGGATGGTCAGCGGTGCCTGGTCAGCACTGGGGATATCGGTGCGCTTGGACAGGCGCATGAACAGCTCCAGATCACTGCTGCGAGTCTGGGCCAGCATGAAGTCCTTGATCGGCACTTGGGCCTTGGCCACGGCGTCCTGGGCGCTGAGTTTTTCCGCCAGGTAGGGCTGCAGCGCATCCTGGTTCACCCGGTCGAACACCGGTGCCATGATGAACATGGTCAAGAACAGCGCCATGCCGGTGAGGATCTGGTTCGAGGGGGTCTGTTGCAGGCCCAGGGCCTGGCGCAGGATCGAAAAGACAATGATGATCCGGGTAAAGCTGGTCATCAGCATGACGAACGCCGGAATGAAACTCAGCGCGGTCATGATCAGCAGGATCTGCAGGCTGACCGAGTACTCCTGGGCCCCTTCGGCATTAGTCCCCAGGGTGATCGCCGAGATCGACAGCGGGTCGGCGGCGAACGCCAACGGTGCGGCCAGCATCAGGGCCAATGCCAACAGAATGCGCAACGGCATTACTTTTTATCCTTCTGGTCTTTCCCCAGCAGCTCCATGAGGCGCTGGGCAAATTCGGGGCTGGCCGGTTCGGTGGAGGGTACCTGCACCGGCTCCTTGAGGACGTGCAAGGCGGTGATGGTGCCCGGGCTCAGGCCCAGCAGGATCTGCTCGTTGCCGACCTGCACCAGCACCAGCCGGTCGCGCGGCCCGAGCGCGCGGGAACCGACGATGTCGATGACCTGCCCCTTGCCGCTCGGCCCCGCCTGTTGCACGCGCCGCAACAGCCAGGCGAGAAAGAAGATCAAGCCCAGCACCAGCAGCAAGCCGAGCACCAGTTGCGCCAACTGCCCGGCGACACCACTGCCCACCGCCGGCGCAGCGGCGGCCGTGGCAACCGGTTCGGCCGCCAGCACGCTCAATGGCAGCATCGCGACTGCAGCGAAGAAACCTTTCACTCAGCGCAGCTTCTTGATGCGTTCGCTCGGGCTGATCACGTCCGTCAGGCGAATGCCGAACTTCTCGTTGACCACCACCACTTCGCCATGGGCGATCAAGGTGCCGTTGACCAGCACGTCGAGCGGCTCGCCGGCCAGGCGGTCCAGCTCGATCACCGAACCCTGGTTGAGCTGCAGCAGGTTGCGGATGTTGATGTCGGTGCTGCCCACTTCCATGGAGATCGACACCGGGATATCGAGGATCACATCCAGGTTCGGGCCATCGAGCGTCACCGGCTCATGACTCTTCGGCACGCTGCCAAATTCTTCCATTTGCAAGCGGCTGGACGCATGGGCGCCAGTGTCGGCCGCCAGCAAGGCATCGATGTCTGCTTGCCCGGCATCGCCGGTTTCTTCCAGGGCCGCAGCCCATTCATCGGCCAGCGCCTGGTCATCCTGGGTATTCATATCGTCAGCCATCATTTGTCCTCGGCGGGCAAAAAATCAGTTAAAAACGCAAACTTAAAAATTCGACACCGCTCAGCGGCGTTCGATCGGCTCGATCACCTGCAACGCCAGGTTGCCTTTGTGAGAGCCCATCTTGACCTTGAAGGCCGGCACGCCATTGGCGCGCATGATCATCTCTTCCGGCATCTCGACGGGGATGATGTCCCCCGGCTGCATGTGCAGGATGTCCCGCAGACGCAGTTGGCGCCGAGCGACTGTAGCGCCGACCGGCACGTCGACATCCAGCACGTCCTGGCGCAAAGCGTTGATCCAGCGCTCGTCCTGATCGTCGAGGTCCGACTGGAAACCGGCGTCGAGCATTTCACGCACCGGCTCGATCATCGAGTACGGCATGGTCACGTGCAGATCGCCGCCACCGCCATCGAGTTCGATGTGGAAGGTCGAGACCACAATGGCCTCGCTCGGGCCGACGATGTTGGCCATGGCCGGGTTCACTTCCGAGTTGATGTACTCGAAGTTCACTTCCATGATCGCCTGCCAGGCCTCCTTCAAGTCGACGAAGGCCTGCTCCAGCACCATCCGCACGACCCGCAGCTCGGTCGGGGTGAATTCACGACCTTCGATCTTGGCGTGACGACCGTCGCCACCGAAGAAGTTATCCACCAGCTTGAACACCAATTTGGCGTCAAGGATGAACAACGCGGTGCCACGCAACGGCTTGATCTTCACCAGGTTGAGGCTGGTGGGCACGTACAGCGAGTGCACGTACTCACCGAACTTCATCACCTGCACGCCACCGACGGCCACGTCGGCCGAACGGCGCAGCATGTTGAACATGCTGATACGGGTGTAGCGGGCGAAACGCTCGTTGATCATTTCCAGGGTCGGCATGCGTCCGCGAACGATGCGATCCTGGCTGGTCAGGTCGTAGCTTTTGACGCTGCCCGGTTCAGCAGCGTTTTCGGTCTGCACCAGGCCATCGTCGACACCATGCAACAGCGCATCGATTTCGTCCTGGGACAGCAGGTCCTGCACGGCCATGTCGTGTTCCTACTGCAATACGAAGTTAGTGAAGAGCAACTGTTCGATCACCACTTTGCCAAGCTCTTTCTGAGCGACTTCCTGCACGCTGGCCGTGGCTTTCTGACGCAACATTTCCTGGCCGACCGGAGTGGCCAGGGTGTCGAAACTCTGTCCGGAAAACAGCATCACCAGATTGTTGCGGATCAGCGGCATATGCACCCGCAGCGCCTCCAGGTCAGCCTGGTTGCGACCCAGCAGGGTAATGCTCACCTGCATGTAGCGTTGACGACCGTTCTGGGTGTAGTTGGCCACGAAGGCTGGCGCCATCGGTTCGAAAATCGCCGGCTGCTTGCCCACTGGCGCGGCGTCGGCTACCACCGCCGGCTTGCTTTGGGCGCTGTGCATGAAATACCAGGTCGCCCCCACGGACACACCGACCGCCAGGAGCAAACCCACCACGATCATGATGATCAGCTTGAGTTTGCCTTTGGTTGCAGGGTCTTTTACAGCTGCTGCTTCACTCTTCGCCATGCCAATAATCCGTCACTAATCGGGGTTTTCACTGATGCACGGCAAGGCTGGAGCAAGTGTTATGCCAGAAGTGTGGAGGGCGACTGTCTGGACGCCGGCAATTTTGGCGGCCTCCCAAAAACCATTGTGGGAGCGAGCCTGCTCGCGATAGCGGATTGTCTGTCACCGTCGTCGGTGACTGATCGATCGCTATCGCGAGCAGGCTCGCTCCCACAGGTTTATCACATTGGATCAGGCGTAGTAGTCGACCGCGCTGGTGCCAATGACGCTGGTCGTGCTGGCGGCCACTTCAGCGATGCTCGCCGGAACAGCTTCATCCGCGGCATCCATCGACCCACCGGAGGATGTCGCACGCCCGGCCCGGGCCTGCTGCTGGGCCTGCTGCTCCTGGTTCTGCGAACCACGGGATTGATCAGATACGCTGACGTCGACCTGCCCCATGCCCTGCTGGGCAAAACTGTCCCGCAGGCGATGCATCTGGCCTTCGAGGGCTTCGCGAACGCCGGAGTGGGCGCTCATGAACGTGACCTGGGTCTGCTGATCCGGAACCATGTTCACCCGGATATCCAGGCGCCCGAGTTCGGCAGGCTGCAACTGGATGTCGGCCGCCTTGAGATTGACGCTGGACAGGTACATCACCCGGTTGACCACTTCTTCGGTCCAACCGCTCTGATTCATCGCGATAGGCTGGTTGACCGGCACCGCGTTGGCGGTTTTGGGCGTTGCGGCTTGGGTCAGGGCGGCCAAGCGGTTGGCGAAATCGTCCACCCGCGTGTCACTGGAAGCGCCGCCCAAGTCCTTGAGGCCTTCGCTGATCAAGCCACCAAAGGCCTTGTCGCCGCCCTGGCTGCCGGACTCGGTACTGTTCTGATCGGCTTGCACGCTAAGCATGCTTGCCATACCGGCGGCAAAGGTCTGCGCCGAAGTCGGCTCACCGTCGAGCGACGCCGGGGCAGCGTTCTTGGGCTGGGCCTGGCTGGCGGCGGAAACATGACCACCCTGCTCCATCGCCAAACGCAAGGCGGGCAATGCGTCGAGCGGGTCGGCTTCAGGGTCAAAGGCAGGATCGTCCACCGGGACCGCAGCCGGGAGCGGTGTGGCCGGAGGGACAACCGGCGCTGCAACTGCCGTGCTCATCTGGGCCTCAGCCGTAACCACCACAGGTGCAGGCTCCACTGCGGCTGACGCGAGCGGCACCGTCGTGTCTGGAAGCAGCCCTGGATCAAGGCTCGGATCGACAGGCGCAGCATCCGCTACTGGTGCTTGCGCCGAGTCGGCATCGTCGGCGCTGGCAGCCTGGTCGTCGGCGCTGGCCGGTTTGTCCGCGGGCAAGGGTTTGCCGCTATCGGCAACCGTCGGTTCCGAGGCGGCAGGGGTTTGGTTGCCGGTGTCTTTTTTGACGGTGTTGTCGGCAGCCTTGTCGCGCACCGCTTTCACCGTTGGCTCAGGGGCTGCCGACGTTTTGGCCGGCGCCTGCTTGGCGAAGACTTGAGCGAAGCTGGAGGCTCTATCCCCGAGATCCGGGGCCGCTGCCGGTGAATTGACGGCGGCCTTAGGCTTGGCCTGGACAGAGGCCTGAAGCAGTGTATTAGGGGTAACGGGCATAAAAAGGTCTCCGCTGCACTGGAATCATAGGTACAGTCGAGACTAGGCAATGCAAGGCACGGGCCAACGTCTGCCCGACCGTCAAATCTCAGCAGTGAAAGCCCTCGCGCTCTTCCCTGCAAAGCTTGCGAACATGAGCAAATTCGCTGTCGATTTCGTTGACCAGCTTCTCGATACCGCCCAATGACGGCTGCTTGACACGCTGTTCCAGTTCGCCGCACAGCTCGGCCAGGCGGATAGCGCCCATGTTGCTGCTGCTACCCTTGAAGCTGTGGGCCGTGGCGCTCAGTTTTTCCGCGTCCCGTGCCTCATGCAGCACGCGCAGGCGAGCCTCGGAGTCGTTGAGAAACGTATCCAGCAACTCCAGATACCCCTCCTCCATGACTTCTTTCAACGTGCTGAGCACGTCGCGGTCCAGATGAATCTCGTTCACTTGTTCGCTCCCTGATCAAGAGTAGCCCCGATTATGCCGGAGCCTCCCAGAAAAACTCCACGCGCGCACTACGACCATCGTCTGACCAACTGGCCCGCTGGCTCAACTGGCGTACCAGGCTCACGCCGCGCCCCGACAACCGATCACAGTCCACGGGCCGCGCCAGCACCCTGGTGACATCAAACCCCTCGCCACTGTCTTCGACCTCTATGGCGAGGCGACCACCCTCGCCATCTGGCGAGACATGCAAGTGCACCCGCACGTAACCGTCGCTCAGTTCATCCAGGCGCGTATTGCGCTCCCGGTAGTAGCGGGCGAAACCCGCCGCGTCACGCTTGAGACTCGAGTCGAGCCCGAGCACCCCATGATCCAGGGCATTGGAATACAGCTCCGACATGACGCTGTAAAGGGCGCCACTCTGCGCCCTGAGCCCATGGACCTCAAGCAGCAATTGCAGCAGGTAGGGCATCGGATTGAAGCGCTTGAGCGTCTGCGCCCGGAACTCGAAGCTCACCGACCAATCCAACGGGCTGGACTGGCCGCTATCGGAATAGACCGGTGGTGGCGGATTGAGTTGCGTCGGTGCGACCAGTCGCACCTCGACCATGCTGAAATCGTCACGGGCCTCACCGCGAAAGTCCTGCAGGGCCTGCTGGATATCCTCAAAAAGACGGTCAGGTTCACGGTTGGCTGAAAATACCTGCTGCAACCGTTCCACGCCAAACGGCTGGTCGTCGCGGTCACTGGTCTCGATTACGCCATCGGACAACAGGAACACTCGGTCCCCCAACGACATCGGATGCACTTCGGTGCGGTCATCGAATAATTGAGGTGTAAGCACGCCCAACGGCAGGTGCCGCGCCGGCAACGGCGTGCGCACGCCGCTGAGGCTGTCATGCAGGTACCCATCGGGCATGCCGCCGTTCCAGACCTCCACCGTGCAACGCTGGAAGCTCAGGCATAACAACGTTGCGCAACAGAACATGTCCACGGGCAGGATGCGTTTGAGCTTGGCATTCATTTCTCGCAGGATCTGCGCCAGGCCGTAGCCCTTGGCTGTCATCCCGTAGAACACTTCCGCCAGCGGCATCGCACCGACCGCCGCCGGCAAACCGTGGCCGGTGAAATCCCCCAGCAGGATGTGCATGTCGCCGGCCGGGTTGAACGCCGCCAGCAGCAGGTCGCCATTGAACAAGGCATAAGGCGATTGCAAGTACCGGATGTTCGGCGCGCTCAGGCAGCCGGAGTGGGCGATCTTGTCGAATACGGCCTTGGCGACCCGCTGCTCGTTGAGCAGGTAGTCGTGGTGCCGGGCGATCTGGTCGCGCTGCTCCACCACGGTGGCCTGCAATCGACGCAAGCGGTCCATGGCCTTGATCTTGGCCGCCAGGATCACTTGGTTGTAGGGCTTGGCCAGGAAATCGTCGCCGCCCGCCTCCAGGCAACGGGCCAGGGCTTCACTCTCAGTCAATGAGGTGAGGAAAATGATCGGGACCAACTGGTCCCCAGCCAACTGCTTGATTTTCTGCGCAGCTTCGAAGCCGTCCATCACTGGCATCATCGCATCCATCAGCACCAGGTGCGGACGCTGTTCCAGATAGACCTCGACCGCTTCGGCGCCATCGGCCGCAGTGAGCACGTGATGCCCCTGACGGCGGACAATGGTCGACAACAGCAGTCGATCAGCGGCACTGTCTTCGGCAATCAGGACCGTCAGCGACTCCGACGACGATTGCATGGCGATCAACTGATATCGAACAGCTTGTCGAAATTGGAGATCGCGAGGATTTTCTTGACGTCATTGCTGCTGTTGACGACCCGGATATCCGACTGATCGCCACCGGCATGATCGCGCAACAGCAGGAGCATGCCCAAGGCGGAACTGTCGAGATAAGTGGCTTCTTTCAAATCCACCACGATGGAGTCAGGTTTCTGATTGAGCCGTTCATAGGACTCACGAAACTCCTGATGCCGCCCGAAATCGAATCGACCTTTGATCGAAATCGTCAGTTTGTGCCCATCGGGGGATACTTCGGTAACGACTGACATGATCGGCTTCCTTGTCATGGACATACGTGTACAAGGTGTAGCATCTGGTAAAGGTCTGAGCAAGGGTTTGCCTCATTCAACCGACAAAATCCTGGTTTCGCATCAATAGGGGTTCTGCCGCGGCAGGCGCTGGGACAATTCATCGAGCAGTTTCTGTTCGCGCTTGTCTTCCAGTTGCCGTGCCTCATCAATATAGCGCTGCACCAGCTTGCGCAGCCCCTCGACCCGGGCAAACGCCTCTTGCCAGCTCTGGCGGGCCTTCTCCAGGTTGTTCTGGTGCCAGACCAGGCTCTGGCGCTGCTGGTCGATAGCGGTTCCCAACTGCGCAAGAAACCCTTGGTAACCCAACAACCACTGCCCGGAAACCCCGTGGGCGCCACGGGCGATCCACTGCTCCTGATACTCGAGTCGAAAGTTCTCGAGGTCAGCCAGTTTGCTTTCAGCGACTTTGACCTGGCCCTGGAAATACGCCAGACGCTGGACAGCGGTCTTCTCGGCCTTTTCCGCCATGTCCACCACTGGCGCCAGGCGTGCCGCACGACTCGTGGCCATGGCCGGTTACCCGCCGGCAACCGGGGTGAAAATACTCTGCAAGTGCGCTTCGCTGGCGCCCATGCCGATGTTGTCGTTCAGGCTCTGGCGCAGGTAAACGGCCATGGCCGGGTAAAGACTGATAGCGGTGTCGGTCTCGCGGTCACCGCCGGGGACGTAGGCGCCGACGCTGATCAGGTCGCGGCTTTGCTGGTAGCGCGACCAGTACTGCTTGAACTGCTGGGCCCGCTTCATGTGCTCGGCACTGATCACCGACGGCATGACCCGACTGATGGAAGCCTCGATGTCGATGGCCGGGTAATGCCCTTCCTCGGCCAGGCGCCTGGACAGCACGATGTGCCCGTCGAGTACGCCCCGGGCCGAGTCGGCGATGGGGTCTTGCTGGTCATCGCCTTCGGACAGCACGGTATAGAAAGCAGTGATCGAACCGCCGCCCTTTTCCGCATTGCCAGCGCGCTCCACCAGTTTCGGCAGCTTGGCGAAGACCGAAGGCGGATAACCCTTGGTGGCCGGCGGCTCGCCAATGGCCAGGGCGATTTCCCGCTGGGCCTGGGCGAAACGGGTCAGCGAATCCATCAGCAACAGGACGTTCTTGCCCTTGTCGCGGAAGTACTCGGCAATACGCGTGCAATACATGGCCGCGCGCAAACGCATCAATGGCGCATCGTCCGCTGGCGAAGCCACCACCACCGAACGCTTGAGCCCCTCCTCGCCAAGGATGTGCTCAATGAACTCCTTCACCTCACGACCCCGCTCGCCGATCAGCCCCACCACGATGATGTCGGCTTCGGTGAAGCGGGTCATCATGCCCAGCAGCACGCTCTTGCCCACCCCGGTACCGGCAAACAGGCCCAGGCGCTGGCCGCGACCGACCGTCAATAAACCGTTGATGCAGCGGATGCCCACGTCCAGCGGTACGCTGATGGGGTCGCGCTTGAGCGGGTTGATCGTCGGGCCGTCCATCGGCACCCAGTCTTCAGCCTTCATGCCGCCCTTGCCGTCCAGGGCTCGTCCGGCCCCGTCCAGCACGCGCCCGAGCATGCTCATGCCCATGGGCAGGCGGCCGTTGTCGGCCAGGGGCACCACGCGCGCACCCGGGGCTATGCCAGCGACACTGCCCACCGGCATCAAGAACACCTTGCTGCCGGAGAAGCCCATGACTTCGGCTTCGACCTGCACCGGGTGGTAGCTGTCGTCGTTGATCACCATGCAGCGGCTGCCCATGGCGGCACGCAAACCTTCGGCTTCGAGGGTCAGGCCGACCATGCGCAGCAGGCGTCCTTCCAGGATCGGTTGGCCGGCCAGTTCGCTGGCCTCGGCGTAGCTGCCCAGGCGCTTGGCGAAGCTGGTTCGCTCAAGGCGCATCGCGGCTGTCCAGTGCAGAAGCGTCCAGTTCAGGCATCTCCAACCCAGCATCGGCCGACGCTGTATCAGCCCCCACCAGAGGTTCGTCCGGCAACTCCAGGCTCAGGTCGGCGGCAGCCGGGTGCAGGGCCTGTTCGTGCAATTGGTCGAACAATTTGGCCATGATCTGGCTGATGCGGGTTTCAACGGTAGCGTCGATGCGGCTGTGTTCGGTTTCCACACGGCAACCGCCGGGCAGCAGTGCAGCGTCCTCGACGATGCGCCAGGTTTCTTCATGGCGCTCGCGCAAGGCCTTGACCAACTCGAAGTCCTGAGGATTGATGTACAGCCGCACGTTGCCCACACCCAATGGCAACAACTTGAGCGCTTCGCGCATGACATGTTCGATCTGAGTCGAATCGATGGCCAGTTCGCGCTGGATCACTTGCCGGGCGATGTGTTGCACCAGCCCCACCAGGGACTTCTCGATCTGGGTGTCCTGCTCGGCGATGGGGTCGAACAGGTTGAGCATCAGCGATTCCAACGCACGAAGCTTGGCCGTCAGCGCCACATCGGCTTCCTGGCGGACCTTGAGCGTGGTGCTGTGGAAGCCTTCCTTTTCACCCACGGCAAAGCCTTCGTTGTAGGCTTCCTGGCGAATGCCCTCGACTTCCTCGAGGGTCAGTGGCTGGACTTCCTCCAGCGGCACTTCCTCCGGCTCCGGCAGCTCTTCCACCGGTTCCGGCTCAGGCTCGGGAACATGGGGGTCGAAGCTGGGCAGCGACCAGACGTCGAAACCACCGACGTCCCGGGCGCGGATCAGGTCGCTGGGTGCTTCATCACTCTTGGCAGACATAACGACCTTAGATCATCTCTTCGCCGCCCTTGCCACCGAGAACGATCTCCCCGGCTTCGGCCATGCGGCGGGCGATGGTGAGGATTTCCTTCTGTGCGGTTTCCACGTCGCTGACGCGTACCGGGCCCTTGGCCTCGAGATCGTCGCGCAACAGTTCGGCCGCCCGTTTGGACATGTTCTTGAAGATCTTTTCCTTGACGCCTTCGTCCGAGCCCTTGAGGGCCAGCACCAGCACGTCGGACGACACTTCGCGCAACAGCGCCTGGATGCCACGATCGTCGACATCGGACAGGTTGTTGAACACGAACATGAGGTCTTCGATCTGACCGGACAGGTCTTCGTCGAACTCGCGGATCGAGTCCATCAACTGACCTTCGATCGAACTGTCGAGGAAGTTCATGATGTCCGCCGCGCGCTTGATGCCGCCCAGGGTGGTGCGCGCGGCATTGGAGTTGCCCGAGAACTGCTTCTCGAGAATCTGGTTCAATTCTTTCAGGGCCGCCGGCTGCACGGTGTTGAGCGAAGACACCCGCAGGATGATGTCCAGGCGCACCTTGTGGTCGAAGTTGCCCAGCACTTCACCGGCCTGGTCCGGGTCGAGGTAAGCCACCACGATCGCCTGGATCTGCGGGTGCTCGTAACGAATCACGTCGGCAACCGCACGCGGCTCCATCCACTTGAGGCTGTCCAGGCCGCTGGTGTTGCCGCCCAACAGGATCCGGTCGATCAGGCCATTGGCCTTGTCCTCGCCCAGTGCCTGGGTGAGCATCTTGCGCACGTAGTCATCGGAACCGACGCCCAGGCTGGTCTGATCGCCGACGATGTCAACGAACTCACTCATCACCTGCTCGACCTGCTCACGGTGCACGTTGCCCATTTGTGCCATGGCCACGCCCACGCGCTGGACCTCCTTGGGCCCCATGTGGCGCAGCACCTGGGCAGCGTCGGTCGAACCCAGGGACAGCAGCAGGATCGCGGCTTTGTCGACCCGAGACAATTTGGCAACAGCGGCTCGATTATCACTCATCTGCGTTAATCCACTCTTTCACGACCTGGGCCACACGACCCGGGTCTTCTGCCACCAGACTCTTGATGGCGTTCAACTGAGCGTCATAGCCTTCGCTCGGGCTTGGCAGCAGAATGCTCTGCGGCCCGCCGAGGCTGACGCGATCGTTTGCCAATTCGCCATCCAGGCCGCCCATGCCGCCCAGCTCGACATCACCGAAAGCTGCCAACTGCTTGTTCTTGCCGCCACCGGTGATGTTGTTGAGCACCGGGCGCAGCACGCCAAACACCAGTACCAGGATAAACAGCACACCCAATACTTGCTTGACCACATCCCAGAACCAGGGTTGCGAATAAAACGGAATATCGGCGACCACCTCACCGCGCTCCAGGGAGAACGGTACGTTGATCACGCTGACGCTGTCGCCACGGCTGGCGTCGAAACCGACGGCGTCCTGCACCAGGCGAGTGAAGCGCGCCAATTCGTCGGCGCTCCATGGCGCACGGCTGGTTTCGCCGTTGGCCGCGTTGACCTTGACCTGATCGTCCACCACTACGGCGACCGACAGGCGATTCAAACGACCTTGTTGCTGCTTGGTGTGGCTGATGGAACGGTCAAGCTCGAAGTTCTTGGTCGACTGCTGACGCTTGTCGGCCGGGTACGGCGCCAGCATCGGCTGGCCGGTGACCGGGTCCATGATCTGCTGGCCGTTGGCATCGATCAGCGGCTGGCCTGGCTGCACCATGCCGGCGGCTGCGGTGGCGCCACCGGTGGTTTGCGGTGCGCTGGCCGGCGACGGCGGCTGGTTGCTCAGGGCTCCCGGTACACCTTGGGGACCATTGCTGGCGGTACGTTGCTCGGTCACCGACTGCTCGCTGCGCAGCGCAGGCTGATCGGGATTGAACTGTTCGGACGTCGACTCGACGGCGCTGAAATCCACATCGGCCGACACCTCGGCCTTGTAGCGGTCGTTACCCAGGATCGGTTGCAGGATGTTGTGCACTCGCTGGGTCAGCATGCCTTCCATGCGACGGCTGTAATCGAATTGCTTGCCGGCCATGGTCAGTTCGGAGTTTTCCGCCTGATCGGACAGCAGGTTGCCTTTCTGGTCGACCACGGTGATCTGCGATTTGCTCAGCTCAGGCACGCTGGTCGCCACCAGGTTGATGATGGCAAGCACTTGACCTGGCTCCAGGGAGCGGCCCGAATACAGCTCGACCAATACCGAAGCGCTGGGCTTGCGCTCATCGCGCACGAACACCGAGCTTTTCGGGATCGCCAGGTGCACACGGGCGCCCTTGACGTTGTTCAGGCTGGAAATGGTCCGCGCCAGCTCACCTTCCAGGCCGCGACGATAACGGGTCGCTTCCATGAATTGGCTGGTGCCCAGGCCCTGGTCCTTGTCGAGGATCTCGAAACCGATGTTGCCATCGGTCGGCGTCACGCCAGCGGCTGCGAGCTTGAGGCGCGCACGGGCAACGTCGTCGGCCTTGACCAGCAACGCGCCGGAATTGGGTTCGACGGTGTAAGGAATATCGGCGGAAGCCAGGGTTTCCATGACTTGCTTGGCGTCCATGCCCTCCAGGCTGCCATACAGCGGCCGGTAGTCCGGTTGCTGGGACCACAGCACTACGGCAAAACCAATCGCCACGCTGGCAGCCAGGCCGACCAACAGGCCTACCTGACGCAGCATGGTCATCTCGGAGAGATTTTCCAGGAAGGACAGACCGAACAGCGGCGGTTTGCCGTCTACCGGAGTGGCCTTGGCCGGAACGTTATCTACGGCTGCTTCTGCCATGACTCAATAATTTCCTTAAACCGGCATCTGCATGATGTCTTGGTAGGCTTGAACCAGTTTGTTGCGAACCTGGGTCAACGCCTGAAACGAGACACTGGCTTTCTGCGAGGAGATCATTACGTCCGTCAGGTCGACGCCACTTTTGCCAATCTCGAAAGCACTGGCCAACTGGTTCGATGCCTGCTGGGTATCGTTCACTTTATTGACGGCCTGACCGAGCATGTCGGAAAAGCTGCTGCCACCCACCTGGGGGACCGCGACCGATTTAGGCTGGGCCATGGCGTCCATTTGCATGGCCCGCATGTCCAACATCAACCGATTAAATTCAATACCTTGGCTCATGGTCTACTCTCTCTGGCGGCCCGCATTTTTTTGACACTTACTCAGCGGGTATTCAGGTATTAGCAACAAGGGTGCCAGCTCCATGGCCGCAAAAAACAAATGCATGTGGGAGCGGGCTTGCTCGCGAAGGCGGTGGTTCAGTCAATGCATCGGTGACTGGTGAATCGCTTTCGCGAGCAAGCCCGCTCCCACAAGGGATATTCGGTGCACATTATTCAACTGGCGAACAGGTAGGCCTCGACATCCATGCCGGCGTCACGCATCTGCGCCAACTTGTAGCGCAGGGTGCGCGGGCTGATCCCCAGGCGTTCGGCCGCCTCCTTGCGCCGCCCGCGCTCGGCGCGCAGGGTGTCGATGATCATCTGGAACTCGCGACGACGCAGGTCGTCGCCCAAGGCGCCGGCCGACTCGCCCTCCACTTCCACCGCGGGCGCGAACGCCGCTGCCGGCACCGGCGACAATGCAGGCAATGGCGCGCAGGCCACCGGGCCGGCCAGGCAGAAATCCTCCGGCTGGATCAAGCCGCCCTGTTGCAGGATCAAGGCCCGCTGGATGGCGTTATCGAGCTCCCGAACGTTGCCCGGCCACGGATAGGCAATCAGACAGGCCTGAGCCTGCGCTGAAAACCGCGCAGCCGCATGCTTCATTTTATTGACGTGCTTGCTCAGCAGACGCTCGGCCAGCGGCAGGATATCGGCGGTGCGCTCGCGCAACGGACGCCAGGCCAGCGGGAATACCGACAAGCGGTAATAAAGGTCTTCACGAAAACGCCCCGCCGCCACTTCGCCGGCCAGGTCGCGGTTGGTGGTTGCCACCACGCGGATATCCAGGCTGATGGGCTTGCGCGCACCGACCCGCTCCACTTCCCGCTCCTGCAAGACCCGCAACAGCTTGGCCTGCAGGCCCATCGGCATTTCGGAAATTTCATCGAGCAGGATCGTGCCGCCGTCGGCCTGTTCGAACTTGCCAGCCTGGGCCGCGATGGCCCCCGTGAACGAACCCTTTTCGTGACCGAACAGTGTCGCCTCGAGCATGTTGTCAGGAATTGCCGCGCAATTGATCGCGATGAACGGTTCGCTGGCGCGCCGGGACTGTTGATGGATGTAGCGCGCCAGCACTTCCTTGCCCGTACCGGACTCGCCCGAAATCAACACGGTTGAATCGCTGCGCGCCACCCGCGCGGCCAATTCCAGCAGTTGCGCACTGGCCGGCTCGATGGCCACCGGGCCTTCGCCCTCGACCGCGAGGCTGCCCAAAGCATGACGCGCCACCAGGTCCAGCAGGGCTTTTGGCTCGAACGGCTTGACCAGGTAATCCGCAGCCCCCTGGCGCATGGCATCCACCGCGCGCTCGACGGCGCCGTGAGCGGTCATCAGCAAAACCGGCAGTTGCGGCTGACGGGCACGTAACAGGCCGAGCAATTGATGGCCGTCCATGCCCGGCATATTGACGTCACTGACCACCAGGCTGAACGCTTCGCGGCCCACAGCCAGCAGCGCTTCTTCCGCCGAACCGACGGCAGCGTAGTCGTGCCCGGCCAGCACCAGCGTATCGGCCAGCGCCTCACGCAGGGCCCGGTCATCCTCAACCAGCAACACCTTGATCGCCATTGCTTTCACTCCACCCCTGGCGCATCGGAAAACAGCGGCAAGCACACCGTCGCACAGGTGCCACGGCCCAGCCGCGAGCGCAGTTGCAATTCTCCCTGATGGGCACGGGCCACAGCCTTGACCACGGTCAGGCCCAGGCCGGTGCCAGTAGTCTTGGTGGTGAAAAATGGCTCGCCCAGGCGTGCCAGCACGGCCGGCTCGATACCGCTGCCGCTGTCGCTGACACACAGGCGCAAGGTGTTGTCGCGTGTATATAAGTGCACTTTCAGCCGGACGTCGCCGCCGCTGGCCTGGATCGCGTTTTCGATGAGGTTCAACACCGCGCCCACCAAGGTGTCGCGATTACACAACACTTCGCCGACATGGCTGTCGCACTGCCAGCGGATCGGCAAATCCTGTACATGGGTCAGCGCCGCTGCCTGCAACGATTGCAATAAAACCTTGGGGGTCACACGGTCGGTCAACGGCAGCTCGCCGCGAGCGAATACCAGCATGTCGCGCACCTGGTGCTCCAGCTCATGCAGGCGCTCTTTCAAGCGTCCGGCGAAGCGTTGCTGGGTTTCCATCGGCAATTGCTGTTCAGTCAAATGACTGGCATAGAGCAGCGCGGCAGAAAGCGGCGTGCGAATCTGATGGGCCAGCGACGCCACCATCCGCCCCAGGGAAGACAGGCGCTCATGGCGAGCCAACTGGTCTTGCAGGTGACGGGTTTCAGTCAAGTCATTGAGCAACACCAACTGCCCCGGCTCGGCATCCAGCGAGCGCGTCGAGATGGACAGGCGCCGACCGTCCTTGAGGGACACTTCATGACCGTCGTCTTCACGGGGCGCAAAGCAGCGGGCGATGACATGCCGCCACAGCTCGCCTTCCAACGGCAGGCCGAGCAACTCGCAAGCCGCGGGGTTGGCTTCGCGCACACGGCCGTGGGCGTCGATGACGATAACGCCACCGGGCAACAGGTCGAGGAGATTTTGCAGACGATTAGCCAGGCGTTCCTTTTCCGCCAGCTCCTGCATGCGCTGGGCGCTGACCACGGCCAGCTCCCCCTTAAGCTCGGTGACCCGGGCTTCGAGCAGGCTGTAGGAATCAGTCAGTTGGCTGGACATCTGGTTGAACAGCGAAAATGCCTGCTCAAGTCCAAGCCGGCTTGCCTGCTCGACGGACGGCATGTGTCCCGGCTCGGGGACAGGAGACATCTGGGCGGCTTGGGTCATCGTGCTCTCTCGCTTGGCTGACCGTCAGTTAAACGGAACGTTGCGAGGGCTATAGCAATACCCGTGCCGAAAAAAAACCGCCTGAAAATCAGGCGGTTGGAAAACAGGCGTCAATCATCCGCCTGTTCATCTCCTTCGCGACGGCTCATGCCGTACTTGCGCATCTTCTCCACCAGGGTGGTGCGCCGGATGCGCAAGCGTTCTGCGGCGCGGGCCACGATGCCGTTGGCATCGTCCAGTGCTTGCTGGATCAGCCCTTGTTCCAGGCCTCCCAGGTAATCCTTGAGATCCAGGCCTTCCGGTGGCAACAAGGCATTGGCGGTGAAATCTGGCGTGTGGCCGTTGATTGCCACCCGCTCCTCCAGATCGCTGCGCAGGCTGTCGACCATTTGCTCGTCTTCATCGTCGACGTAGCGGAATTTCTTCGGCAATTCATTCACGCCGATCACCCCGTACGGGTGCATGATCGCCATGCGCTCCACCAGGTTGGCCAGCTCACGGACGTTGCCCGGCCAGCCATGGCGGCACAGGGACATGATCGCCGCCGAGTTGAAGCGGATCGAACCGCGCTTTTCGTGCTCCATGCGCGAGATCAGCTCGTTCATCAGCAACGGGATGTCTTCGACGCGCTCACGCAGTGGCGCCATTTCGATTGGGAAAACGTTGAGGCGGTAGTAGAGGTCTTCGCGGAAACTGCCAACCTCGATCATGCTCTCGAGGTTCTTGTGCGTGGCGGCGATGATTCGCACATCGACGCTCTGGGTCTTGTTACTGCCCACACGCTCAAAGGTGCGCTCCTGCAGGACCCGCAACAGCTTGACCTGCATCGGCAACGGCATGTCGCCGATTTCGTCGAGAAACAGCGTACCGCCATTGGCCAATTCGAAACGCCCGGCGCGGCTGGTGATCGCGCCGGTAAAGGCGCCCTTCTCATGGCCAAACAGCTCGCTCTCCAGCAACTCGGCCGGAATCGCGCCACAGTTGACTGGCACGAACGGCGCTTCGCGGCGCTTGGAGTGGTAATGCAGATTGCGCGCAACCACTTCCTTGCCCGTGCCCGACTCGCCCAGGATCAGCACGCTGGCGTCGGTATCGGCCACCTGCTGCATCATCTGGCGCACGTGCTGGATCGCCCGGCTGGTGCCGACAAGGCTGCGGAAAAGGTTGGGTTCGCGATGCCTGCCGCGCTCACGGGCCTGGTCGTACATCTCGCGATAAACCTGCGCGCGATGCAGCGAATCAAGCAGCTTGCTGTAGCTGGGCGGCATTTCGAGCGTGGAAAGTACTCGGCGACGCTGGTCCTCAGGCAGGTCAAGGGAAGAATTTTCGCCCATTAACAAAACCGGAAGGAACTCATCCCAGGTTGAGAGTGTCTTTAGCAAGCCCAAAAGCGTTGCGGGGGCATTCACGGTCCCGATAAGGACACAGATGACCTCGCGACTGGACGACAAAGAGCCGACGGCCTGCTGCCAGTCATGGCTTCCGCAGGGTAAATTTTCTTCACCAAGAAAATTTAAGATCACCGCCAGGTCGCGGCGGCGGACGCTATCGTCATCGATCAGGAGAATTTTGGTTTCACGCCACATGCAATAGCAACTTCCCTAGTCAACCCAATGCCCGAAATTAGGGGGCAAGCTAGACGCTTGCAGACTTGTCATGCCTGTAGACGCCTTCAATCTGTAAACAGCTACTAGTAAAGTCAAAAAACCGTGCACAGTCAAATTTATGGCGCAACAGGCTCGGATTAACTGAGCATTAACCGAACAGATGGTAAACCTTTGCCGCGTTCTGTGCTTGATGGATCTGTTGCATCTCGTCGACGATCGCCTGACGCTCTCCCGTCGCCGCCTCCAGCAATTGCCGATAGACCCCTAGCAATTCCTCAAGATTGATCCGCAACGCCGCCTCATCCACCTGGGACTCGCCCAGGACGTCTTCCATGCAGGAACGGCAAGCCAGGTCCAACTGACCGATGGCTTCCCAGTTTCGCTCGGCCAAGGCATCAACCAAGGCATCACGGGTTTGTTCGATTCGCTGCAGGACAAGACTCATGAGAGCACTCCTTAGAATTGCGGACCAGGTGCGGCAATGGCGTCCCAGCCTTCCTTGACCGTGCGAAGCAGATCGGCGACTTCGTCGAGGATCTTCGGATCGGCCTTGATGTTGGCTTCAGCCAGACGTTTCATCATGTAAGCGTAAAGAGCATCCAATTCAGCGACCGATTCGGCCTGATTTTCCAGGTCCAAGCCTTCACGCAAACCACCGACGATGCCGATGGCCTTGCTGATCAGAATGCCTCTGTTTGCAATATCCTTGCGCTCCATCGCGCCCTTGGCCTGGGCGATACGATCCAGCCCGCCTTCCATGAGCATCTGCACAAGACGATGGGGACTTGCTTCGGAGGTTTGCGCCTGGGCGCCAATCTTCTGGTATTGGCGAAGGGCTAACATCGGATTCATGTTCTACCTCATCAAAAAACTTCGGTTCGTATAAACAGCGTATCGACGCCGCGTCAAAAAACTTTAGACCGAAAAGCCGAAAGCCCGGAACGTAGTCAAAACGTTGCCGGGCTTTTTTGCATCGGTCGAAAATCAGCTGTTCTTCTGCTGTGCCGCCATCGCTTCAAACATGGAGGTGATGTTGTTGGCAGTAGCTTTCAGCTTGCCGACCAGGGTGTCCATGTCATTGTACTTTTTGGTCAGCGTTGCGGTCAGTGTCTCGACCCTGCGATCCAGAGCCTCCTGATCGTTCTTCAGACGGGTCTGGGTCCTGTTCAGCGCCGTGGTCCGCTGATCAAGGATGCCACCCGTCTGGCTGTAGGGTTCGATAGCCTTGCCCATGCGCTCCAACAGGCCGTTGGTGCCAGTGAACAACGTTTGGACTTCACCGCTGAGTTTCTTATCGTTCATCGCTGCGCTGAACTTGACGCCATCGAAGTTCAACGCACCCGTCTTCTGATCGGTGGTAATACCCAACTGGGCCAGCGACGTCAGCTTGTCGCCAGCGCCGGTTTCAGACAAGGGCGTTCGAATCGCCGCCAACAGCGAGCGAGGCAACGCGTCACCGGTCAATTTTGCCGACACCGTCAGCTTGCCATCGCTGTCTAGCGACGGCTTGGTCAGCGCGGTAATGCTATTGGCGATCGCATTATAGGCATCGACGAACTTCTGGATCGAGGCTTTCAGGCCATCATTGTTCGGTGCCACGGTAACGGTTGAACTGGCGGACGGTCCGCCACTGAGCAAGTTCAAGGTCAACCCGGAAATCGCCGTGCTGACCGTATTGCTCTTGCTGGTCAGCAGCATGCCATCGACGGTGAAGCTGGCATCCTGGGCCAGGGCACCGATGGCGCCCGCCGAAGTGGCCGTCAGCGCAGCACCGCCAGCACCCACGACGTTCGTCCCATCGATCTCCAGCCCCGCGATGCCGCTTACCGAGATGTCGGAACCGGCGCCGGTCGTGCTTGAACCCAGCACCAGGCGCGAACCGAAAGAGTCGGTGATGATGTTGGCACTGAAACCCGCAGCCTTGAGCGCAGTGTCGGCATTGATCGCGTCACGAACCGATTGCAGGGTCGCACCGGCCCCCACATTGAGGTTGTAGTTGACACCGTTCTGCGCGATGGTCAGCGTGCCGCTCGGGATGGCACTGCTGGTGCCACCGGCAAAGGCCGCCGAGGTAACCTTGGAAGCCGTCGCGATATTGTCGACCTTGATCGCGTAGGTACCGCCCACCGCAGAGTTGCTGGCGGTGGCCGTGAGAACTGTCGGGGCAGAGGATGTCGCAGCAAAACCCGAGAATTGCGGGGTCGTTGTGCTGGACAAGTCCTTCATGGCGGTACTGAAAGCTGCCAACAACGACTTCAGGGTTCCCACCCCGGAGATACTGTTGGTAGTCGTCGTCGTCGCTCGGGTGATCTGACCTTGCTTGGCGGCCTTGTCGGAATCGACCAGCGCCTTGACGATCGCGGTGGTATCAAGGCCGGAGCCTAGACCCAAGCCAGGTAGAATTGGACTTGCCATGTGGGACTCCCTTCAGTGTGTCGCCGGCCTTTTGACCCTTACAACGCCCAAAAGAACATAGCAACAAAATTCGTGCCAGTTGTCAGGCTTCGGCGCTGAACAACAAGCTGTTTGCATCATTCAAACTGTTGGCCAGTTTCAGAACTTCTTCGTTCGGGATCTGGCGAATCACTTCACCGGAACCGCTGGCAATCACTTTGACCACTACTTTGCCTGAAGGCTCATCAATAGAGAACTCCAGGTTGCGCTTGACCGACTGAACGAACTGCTCGATTTCCTGAACGGCCTTCTTGAGTTTGTCCTGCTCGGCGGCAGCGTCTTTGGGAGCTTCCTTGACCGGTGTCACGGTAGCAACGTCGGTTTGAGGCTTCTCCACTGGCTTGTCGGCCACTGTAGGTGCCGGCTTCGCCGCTGGATAAGACAAGTTCAGCTTCACGCTCATATCCATGTCCATCACCTCTTGAACGGAAAAAGCGAGAGAGTACGCAAGCGCACTCCCCCGCTAAAACTCATCCGGCTATTACTGAAGCAGCTTCAGTACAGCGGACGGCAGTTGGTTGGCCTGGGCCAGAACCGAAGTAGACGCTTGCTGCAGAGTCTGCTGCTTGGTCAGTTGTGCAGTTTCAGCAGCGAAGTCGGTATCTTGTACGCGACCCAGTGCAGCACTGGCGTTTTCGTTGATGTTCTGCAGGTTGGAGATGGTGCTGTTGAGACGGTTCTGGGCGGCACCGAGGTCGGCACGAGCACTGTTGATGGTGTCGATCGCGCTGGTGATTGCGTCCATGGCGGCCGAGAAGTTGGTTTCCGAAGTAGCACTGTCGGAACCAACGATGGTGATCGCCGAGTCAACACCCAGGGTGGCAGCGTCGAAGCTGGCGCTCAGGGTCAGGGTGATTTGGTTGTCGGAACCGTTTTCGGCACCGACCTGGAAGGTCATGGTGCTCGCAGTACCGTCCATCAGGTTTTTGCCGTTCAGGTTGGTGCTGTTGGCAATACGGGTGAGTTCGTCGCTCATCTGCGAGAACTCTTTGTTCAGAGCGATACGGTCATCTGCGCTGTTGCTGTCGTTACGGGACTGGATGGCCAGTTCACGCATACGTTGCAGGATGTTGGTTTGCTCTTGCATCGCGCCTTCAGCGGTCTGCGCCATGGAGATACCGTCGTTGGCGTTTTTGATCGCCATGTTCTGACCGCGGATTTGCGAGGTCATACGGGTAGCGATCTGCAGGCCGGCGGCGTCGTCTTTGGCGCTGTTGATTTTCAGGCCGGAAGACAGGCGGGTCATCGAAGTGGACAGAGCATCGGAAGCCTTGTTCAGGTTCTTCTGAACGTTCAACGATGTGACGTTAGTGTTTACTGTTAAAGCCATGACGAATTCCTCGTTGGTTGGGTACTGCGGCTTCCGGCCCTGGCAACCGCCGGGTGTGGCCTAGAGAACCTTCGTAATAGTTATCGTCGGATTGGGAACTTGCTTGAGGGCTTTTTTCAAAAAATTTGCTAGCAGACTGCCACCCCTTGCAAAACAAGGGTTTAGCCGCAGGAAAAGGCCTGAAAAATGGCGTCAATAAACCGCAGAACAAAGTCGCGGGCAAAAAAATAGCGCTACAGGCCAGCCTGAAGCGCTATTGGAAGAACATGATTTGATCAATCGCGATAAAGAATCGCCGAGCCCCACGACAGGCCCACACCGAAACCGCTGATCGCCACGCGTTTCCAGTTAGCATCCAGGACGTGCTTTTCCAGCAGCAGCGGAATGCTCGACGACACGGTGTTGCCGGTCTCGACCATGTCCTTGATGAACTTCTCAGGTTCACCCTCGAAACGCCGCGCCACGGCATCGACAATCGCCGCGCTGCCCTGGTGAATGCAGAACGCATCGATATCACTGGCTTGCAATGACGACTCGTCCAGCAGTTCGTGCAGATGAGCGGGCACTTTCAACAGCGCGAAGTTGAAGACTTGGCGACCGTTCATGAAAAACACCCCGTCACTGACCTTCAGGTGTGGCGCGCCGGAACCATCGGTGCCGAACTTGGCCTTGCCCAACTGCCAGCTGGCGCCCTCGGCCATCCAAGTGGCGGTGGCGGCATCGCCAAACAACATGGTGGTGTTGCGGTCTTCAGGGTCGACGATTTTCGAATACGGGTCAGCGGTCACCAGCAACCCGTTTTTCAGCCCTGCGGCCTCCATGAAGCCTTTCAGGGCGTAGATGCCGTACACGTAGCCCGAGCAGCCCAGTGATATATCAAACGCCGCCACATGGGTCGGCAGCCCGAGCTTGTCCTGCACGATGGCAGCCGTGTGCGGCAGCCCCTCTTCATCACCGTTCTGGGTGACAACGATCAACGCGTCGATGGATTCGCGCGAAAGCTGCGGGTTGTTGGCGAACAATGCATTCACTGCTTCGACACACAGGTCCGAGGTTTCCTGGTCAGCGTCTTTGCGCGGCAGGAACGCCGAACCAATCTTGCCAAGGATGAATTCTTCATCCTTCTCGAATTTGGCACCCTGAGCGTAGTTATCCACACCAGCGGTCGGCACATAACTCGCTATGCTTTTTATGCCAATCATCATGGCTTCCCGATCATAAACTGCGACTAGGTTCACCCCCAAAAGCTCAGGGGCGCTTCAAAAATGGTTGATTCCCGAGGGCTGACGCCTTGTCCGGCGAACGAATAGGCCTCCACTCCGGGGAATACAATACAGTGAAGATGCACTTTATGACCTATGCGTCACGCCGTTTTGTTCTGCAAAGGCATTTTTTCATGACAAACAAAGCCGCGACGTCTCCCGTGATGGCATAGGACACCAGAAAGAAAACTCGGGGATGGCAGCGTAATTCGCGGAAGATGCCGGCAGGTTTTTACCTGCCGGCATTGATGGAAAGCCCCGCAAGGGAGGCTATCCGGCAGATCAGTTGAGCAAGTCGGCCCAGGGTACGTTGCGCACCGGGCCGAGGGCGAAACCCGCGCCTTGCAACGCCAGGTTGCCGTTGTAGAATCGATCCTGGGCGAATGCCCCGGTCCACTTCTCACGCAGCACCGTAAGCGCCTCAGGGGTACTCGCCAGCACGCCGGACTGGATGACCTGCACATGCGGCGTCCATACCGTCAGATATCCGGCCTGGCCAACTCTCAGGCACAAGTCGACGTCACCCAGGGCATCGTCGAACAGTCCGGTATCAATGCCGTCAGCCGCTTCGAACAACTGCTTGGAAATCATCAGGCAGGCAAAAGACACCGCCGAACAATTCTGCTCGACCACCAACCTGTTCATGTAGCCTCTGGCGGTCTTCGGCTCGCCGACGAAGGCCGAGCCGACTTCGTCGTTCAAGCCCAGGATCAAACCGGCCTGGGTAACACGTCCGTCACGCTCGACCAGTTTGGCACCGACCACGCCGACCTCCGGACGCAAGACTTGATTGAGCAGCGATTCGATCCAGTTGACGTTGACCACTTCGCTGTCGGCCGCCAGAGTCACCAGATACTCGCCCTTGGCCTCCTGGCTGGCAGCGTTGATCAAGGTCCCCGTCGCGACGCCCGGCTCGATATCCAACAACCGGACACGACTGGCCTGGTGCCCCTGGCCGTCAAGCCAAGTGCGCAGTACGGAATGGTTTGCAGCCTCGGAGGGAACCAGCACTTCGTAGCGCTGATATCGGGTGCGCTGCAGTACGCTGAGCAGGCAACGTTGTAGCGCCGTTAGATCGCCGATGCCATGGACGATGATCGACACCTGGGGACGCTCGGCAAAGCGGTAGTCGATTTTATGCGTACCCGGCACGATCGCACTTACGTCAGCTTGATAACCACGAACCGCCAGGTGGCGCAGCAATGTCTTGCGCTCATCGGCATTGTCTTCCACCGGCGCCGCCTGGCAAGTCAACAGCGGCTCATCCAGATGGGCAAGCCCTTCCAAGCCGTCCTGCTCGATCAGACGCAACAGCAGGTCGAACTCCATCGCGCTCTTGAACTCGCGCGAATAACCACCGAGCTTCACCAATGTCTCGCGGCGCACCAGCCAATGACGGGCCATCAAGGCCGGGGCGTTTTGCAGCAAGTCAAGGTTGAACCCTGGCCGGAAGACATCAGCCAGCGTCCCGTCAGGCTGGCGCTGGAACTCGTCCATTGCAACGGCCTGGCATTGTGGCGCGCTCAACAACTCCACACCCGCACGGAACAGGCCGCCCGGTGTCAATTCATCGCCGACCTCGGCCATGACCATCCAATCGCAATCGCTCTGGCTGACAACCTGATTGATCTTGTCGACGTAATTGCTTTCGTTGACTTTGACGAAATGCAAGACGTTCTGCGGTGTGGTCTCGCTCGGCAGGTCACCGGTGGTGAACACGACAATCTTGAACGCCCGGCAATAGCCGTTGATCACGCTGTCGAAGGTCGTCTGCATCTTGAAGATGTCGGCGTCCAGATCCAGGATCAAAATGCCAAACGTCGGGCCACCGTTGCGAGCGGCCAGGTATTTGGACACTTTCTGGGCTTCACTGGCGCTCGGTTCACGCGCGTCGAGCCAGCGCAACAATTGACCGGAGCGCGTGGCGTCGAACAACCTCGCGGTATTTTCAAACGCCGCCGCCTTGAGCCGTTGTTCCCAGGCCTGGAGCATCTGCACGTAGCGCTTGTCACCCTTGGCCTGCATGAGTTGGAGCAGTTGCTTCACCAGATCCTGGTTGAAGGCATAGCTCAGGAAAGCCCTGGCCAGCTGTTCATCAAGCGGCTCGGCGCTGGTATTGCGCTGGGGGCGAGACAGCTCCTTATGCTTGAGCATGACGGCTTCCAGCTCCTTCAACTGCACCTGCCCGCTTGGCGCCGCATGAAGCAGGAATTCCAGCGAAGTGAGCGCGTCGAAAAAAGCCTGGTTATAAAAGGGCAACTCAACATATTGCGTCGGTTCGAAACGCCGGACCGGTTCGCCGCGCCGCGAATCCCAGGTCGACTCGAACAGTTTCCCAGCCTGCGGCACCGAACGCTCGACCAGCTTCTTGAGTATGGCCCGGGCATGCTCCTGTGCCGAAGTATCCATGCCAAGGGCGCCGGCCAGCATCGTGGCCATGCGTTCCTGTTCAGCGACTGCTCGCAAGTCCACGGTACCAGGCACCATGCCAACCGGGCCCCGTGGCTTCGCCACGCGACTGCGCTCGTGTACTCCATAAGGAATGTCCAGCAAGCGGACCTTTGCATCCGTCGCCAAACCGAGGGAATGACCGGCCTCCTGCAACCGCGAATCAAACCCGGCGGGCAACGAAGCGTAACTGCGCCGCAGTGTTTCAGTGCGCGTGAGGGCATTCACCAGGGACGGGCAATCCTCGGCAAATGCGGCCAGCCGGGCTTCGGCCGATGGGCCGGAATAATCTTCACAGCCCTTGCGATCGAGCAGGTAATAGTCGACACGGTCGGCATGGGCCTCGAACGCCAGGCTGTAGCCTTGGCACGCGCTGTATTCAGGGTGTGCTTCAAGGAAACTCACCGCTTGTTCGAGCGCTTGGGGCAGCAGGAAACTATCGGCATCGACAACTGCCAGGTAAGGCGTCGCGACTCGCTCGACGGCCTGGCGAACCTTGTCGCCAAAACCAATGGCCGTAGGCGCATGCAAGTATTGCACTCCGGGGAACGCTGCAGTGGTACCCGCAGCGATCTGGCTCGATGAGTCGATCACCAGCACGGCGAACGAACTGTCGCGGTAGTGGCGCAACGCCCGCCGCAGGGCGGTCGACTGGTCGTGGGCGAGCAACACCAGGGTAAACCGTTCATTCAACGGCGCAGTCGATCCTGTTGGGACATTGCTTTGCATATTCATTCCTTAAAAAGTGGGATGGCCGCATCAGCGACACCGGGAGTTTCGCGGTTGAAAACTCATCAATCCGGTAGCCAGCCATTGGCCCAGTACTGCAGGTTATCGCCACGCAAGATAAAGTCGCGCAGCACCACTTCACGTAATTCGTCGCCCATCCGGGAGCTGGCAATCGGGTCTGCCAGATGCATACGGATCGCCTCCAGCCATTCTTCGGTGCTGTTGGTGAGGACCCGGGTGCAAGGCAAGTGACCCCGGTAAGCCTCGGTATCCGAACAAATGACCGGATAACCGCACGCCCCGTACTCCAACAGGCGAAGGTTGCTTTTGCAGTCGTTGAAAATATGAAACTCCAACGGTGCCAGGGCCAAGTCCAGATTCAAGCTGGCAAGTTTTGCCGGATAAAGCGCCAGGCTCACGCCAGGATGAAACTCATGGATATAGGGCTTGAGCAAATCGGGGCACATACCAAAGAAAACCCATTCGACTTCATCAGCCAATTCCCGAACGACATCGGCGATGAGCTCCAGGTCGCCACGGTGGCTGGTGCCGCCCCCCCAACCGATACGCGGCTTGCTGGAGGTTGCACGCTGGCTTCTGAGCTGATTCCACAGGCCGGCAGCCAGCATGTTCGGCACCACGCGAATGTCGTGGTGCATGCTCGACAAAGCGTCTGCCAATGGATGGGTGGACACCACCACCCGATCACACAGGCCGATCCCTTGGCGCAGCAAGTCCTCGAGGTTGTCCGGCATATTGCGGCGGTGTTCGTTTTTTTCCGGAACCCTGGCGATGTAGTCATCCAA
Organism: Pseudomonas sp. A25(2017); assembly: GCF_002001065.1. NCBI lineage: Bacteria > Pseudomonadati > Pseudomonadota > Gammaproteobacteria > Pseudomonadales > Pseudomonadaceae > Pseudomonas > Pseudomonas sp. A25(2017). The sequence continues at coordinate 134,048 of NZ_MUOA01000043.1, forward strand.
CTCGTAGATGCGCATGGCGTTGGAGTAAGTCTTGACTTGAGTGATGTCCTTGAACTTACCTACGTTATAGCGACCTTGAAGGATGATCACATCCGGTGACTGGCGCTCGATGTCGATGATCGAGGGCGTATCGTAGGCAACACGCCCGACGACTCGCCCCGCCGCTTCCAGTTCGAATAACGGTTGGCTGACCCGGTAATGCCCCACCGCCGAGGTATTGACCGCCAGCCCCAGGATCGAAGGAACATTGCGGGTGATCAACGGATTCCAGCCGGTGCGTGGCCCCGGTTCAAGACTGAAGCTTTTTCCGGTCAGGGTCAGGTTACGGTTGTAGGCGGGATCGTTGGCGATCCGGGGCAACCAGCGCTGATAGAATGCCTCTTGTTCGCGCTCCAGGCGCTGCTTCCACCCAGGATCACGACTGGCTTCCACGCCGGACGCCAGCACGACATCACTGTAAGGCGTGGTGACGATCAGGTAACCGTTTTTTCCGACCTGCTGGCATAACTCCAGAGAGTTGATGCGCTGTGTTGTGATCGATTCATCGAACCCACCGACCTCCTCAAGAACCTGCTTGCGCACCAACAAGCAGTGATCGCCGACAGCGCTCCAGTTCTGCACCGTCTGCAAGCGTTGCATATAGCCGCCAGACGCGACCGATTCGTTGACGAAGGCCCTGCCCGCCAACCCACCCAGCCCCATGATCATGCCGGAGTCGATGACCCGGCCTTGCTGGTTGAGTGTGCGAGGACCGACGATACCGACCTCGGGTCGTTGCCCATGATTGAGCAACTCGTCCAGCCAGGCGGCTTCCAGCACGATGCAATTGGGGTTGAGCAACAACAGGTATTCGCCGCGGGCATGCTGTGAGGCGAAATTGCGAATCACGGCTTCGCTGCCGCTTCCCGGGTGCAGGAATATTCGCAATTTTTCACTGCCCAACTCGGCCATGGCCCGCAGCCAATGCTGCAGTTCGGCGTTTTCGCTGGCGTTATCGACAATGATGATTTCGTAATGCGGATACGCGGTCGTACTGAGCAGACTGTTGACGCAACGCTCCAGCGCGCTCAGATCATCCTTGACGCTAATGATGATCGACACCATTGGTCGCTCGGCGAACAGGTATTCAATGCGCGGGATCAACGCTAGGAGCGGCGCCGAGTGAAGCCGGTGCGGCACGCCGATACGCTGTAGATGAGCGCCGATCAGCCGAGGGTTTTGCTCGATGACCTCAGGTAACGACAGCCATTGGGCAAACGAAAACGTCGACTCGACCTGGACTTCCGGAATATGACCAATGACCTGCGGCCCATCCGTTTCCACCAGTCGCCAGATCAAGTCATGGGGCGCCAATTCGCCCAGGCTCGAATCGAATCCACCCGAGGCCAGGAATCGGGCACGCTCGAAAGCCAGTGTCCGACCGACATAGGGATAACCGCGCATCAGGTCGAGATTGAAGTCGGGCTTGAAGATCGGCTCCACCGACTTGTCATCCACCAGCGCACCTTCATCGCTGTAGAGACAGGCAGCAGCTGGCGAGCTGACAATCCGATCGGCCATGATCAGCAGAGCCGACTCCATCAAGCGATCGCCGGCACGCAGCAGGTAGAACCAATCGGCGCCGTCCAGTTGAGGCAACAGCCCGTTGAGCTGCTGCGCCCAGTCCGCTTGCAGGCCAAGGCGCAGGACATGGTTGTCCACAGCCTGGCGACCGTTGGACAGCAGCAGCACTGATTCGCAGGCATAGGCTTGGGCAGCGATACTCTGCAGGGTAATGCCCAACGCATAAGGATCGTCCTGCGCGTCGATGATGATGGGAATTATCGTTGGACGATAGGCCCAGCGGGCGATTTGCCGGGACAAGACTTGCTTGCGCAATGGGCTGAAACGTCGGCACGTCAACCACTGCGCATAGAGGTCTGCGTAGCTTTCGATGTCCGTGCCGACTTGCGCGCCGATGACGCCCTGGCGAGTCGCAATGACCGAGTAGACGTTGACTTCTTCCCACTCGGGCGCCCCTGGCTCCTTGGGCTGCCCCAGCGACTGGTAACGTACCCAGCCACTGGCCGGCGCTGGCTCACCACTGCGCTGGGCCAGCATTTCCTTGAGCCAAGTCAGCTCCACCGTGGCGGCCTCGAGCATCTTGGCCTGACGCGCCAGGCGGTCCGGATGCAAGCGCTGGCCACTTCCCTCGGCGTACAGTTGGACCAGATTACCCCGGCGCAACAGGCAGATGAACAAGGCAAAGTCGAGGACCGCCTCGAAGCCTTCGCCGGGCCGCGCCAACGCTGGCAGCAAGGCCTCGACATCGGTGCGACGCATCAATGCGCCACTCAAACCGCCGAGAATATTACGGGTGGTTTTTTCAAAATACGCCAGCATGTCGCTGCCGTTGAACAGCGCATCGAATTGCGTGATGCCCGTATTTTCAACGCGGACCGGCAGGGCATAATTGTCTGCATCGATTAAATGATGCTTGTTGATCACCAGCGATACTTGCGCATGCTCCTGCAAGATGGTCGCCTGTTGGGCGACGCAGAACGCCAGCAACTGGTCGTCATCGCACAGGAACTTGATGAACTCGCCCCGGGACTCCTCAAGACAGCGCAACAGATTCTGCTGGAACCCCAGCCGAGTCGGGTTGCGCAGATAGCGCACCGCAACATTGGGGCGCCCGCCAAGCTCCTGGACAATCTGCTCGATTTCATCGGTGCGGCAATCGTCGCAGATGACAATCTCAAGATTCTCGTAGGTCTGCTCGAGCGCACTTTGCAAGGCGAGGCGGAAAAAACGCGGGTGGTACGCGGGGATGGCAATGCTGACAAGAGGAGCTGATTTCACACGCATGGCTCTCAACCGGTGGGCGTCAACTCAGGCGAGAGCAGGACGTCCTGAATCGTATAAGAAACGGGTCAGGGACCGCTTATAGCGTCACGGCCCCCGCCCTGGATCAGACTTTATTGAACAAGCCCAGTTGACTGATTTTGCTGAACGCTAACTGCGACGCCTGCAACATAGTCTGCTGCAAGGTCAGGCGCGTCATCACTTCGGCCGGGTCGGAATCACGAATCGCCGACTGGGTCTGCGAGTTGGCGAGGACAAAGCTCTGGTTGGTATCGCTCTGGGTATCGAGCGACTGGCCACGCCCGCCGACCGAACTCAATGCACTGGTCAAGTGGTCAGTGCCGCTGGCCAGGTTACCGATAGCCGAAGCCAGTGACGCATTCAGTTTCTGGATGGCGATGTTGTCGCCATCGGCTGGGGTGGTCAATGCGGTCCGCAACTGGTTCACGGTGTCCAGGATGTTCTGCGTCTCGTGGGTATTGACCGCGATGCTGAACTGATCGTTGGCCGCCGGGGGTCCATTGAGTGTGAAACTCACGCCGGATGCGGTAGCGACGTTGCCTGCCAGGGTACCGCTGGAAACTGGTTTGCTGTCAGCGGTCAGTGGCGCGGCATACAGGTCAAAATCCGTGGGGCTGGTGAACTTCAGCACCGCCGCCCCCGTCGGGAAGCTGGCGTGGTAGGCCGTCGGATCGGTGACTGCACTGCCGGTGATCTGGGTCGCGGTGGCGTTGCCCGGGCTGCGGGCCGGGGTGAATGTGTCCGGTTTGGCAGCCAGGGTGAAGGTATGACCAGGCAACACCGTGCCTGCCACATCACCTGCTTGGAGGTTGACGTTCAAGGTCAGGTCGACGCCGCGAAACATCACGCTCTGCCCGGCCTGGTTACTAGGCTCGATGACCCCACCCTTGCTGGCTTCAGCGGTCACGTCGTTGCCGCCAGAATCGGTGATTCTCAACTGGGTGCCGCTGGTGAATTCCACCGTGTACGGCTCACCACTGCGGAACTGGCTGTTGTAGGTCACGCTGGATGACACTTGGCCGTTGGTCAGCACCACGCGACCATCATCCACCGCCGGCGCTGTCATGGTGACCTGGGTGCGGCTAGTGTTGACGGCTTGCTGGAACACTTCCCAGCCGGTGCTATTGGTGGCCATCGACATGGTGTCGCCGATCGGCAGGTCAAGGGTCACCTGGTCGCCGTTGTAGCTGTAGGTGCCATCGCCATTGCGGGTGAACGGTACGACATCGCCCTTGGAACCGGCAAAGATGTACTTGCCGTTTTCATCCTTGGTGTTCATCAGGCTCAGCAACTGATCTTCGATCGAGCCCAACTCCGAAGCGACCGCTTTACGGTCTGCGTCGGTGTAAGCGGCGTTACCGGCACTCACGGCCAATTCCTTGGCGCGCTGCAGCACGTTGCCAATGCTGGTCATGACCGCTTCGGTGGTGCCCAGTGTGGCCTTGATGGTGGTGACGTTGGCTTCGTATTGAGAAAGCATCGAAGCCTGGTTACCCAGTTGCAGCAAACGCGAAGCGCCCACCGGATCATCGGCGGCGGTGTTCACGCGCACCAGGCTGCTGGCTTCTTCGCTGGTCTTGACCACCTTGGCGAAGTTCTTCTGGTAGTTCGCAGCCGTGCTTTCGTAAAACTGAGAGGTGGAAATGCGCATGGGCTACGGCTCCTTAAAGACTGTTGATCAATGTGCTGAAGATTTGTTGCGCAGCCTTGATGATCTGCGAAGACGCGGTGTAGTACTGCTGGAATTTCACCAGATTGCCGGTCTCTTCATCCAGGTCCACGCCCGACAGCGAGTCGCGAGCGGTCTTGGCGTTGTCCAGGATCGCGCCAGTGGCGGCGCTGTCGAGCTTGCCCTGGGCGGCCTTGGCGCCGACGCCTTCCACCAGCTTGCCGTAGGCATCATTCAGGGAAATACCCTTGCTACTGGACCCGGTATCGACGGTCTTGGCGGTCTGCAAACCGGCCAGGACAGTGCCGTTACGGTTGTCCAGGCTGCCCGGCTGGCTGAGGCTGATATTGATACCCGCCCCCTGGGACGGTGCGCCGGCAATGGACATGTCGAACGCGACGGTACGCTGCACCGGCGGCACGGACGAATCCATGATCGGGTTGCCACTGGCGTCCTTGAGCGGAACACTCAGGCTCAGGGTGTTGCTCTGGCCAGGCTTGATCGTACCGCTGCTGAGCGTACCGCCTTGGGCGTCGAGCAATTGATAAGCCTGGCTGGTGCCATCAGCGGATGTCGCGCCGAACACCACCTTGACCGGCATGGAGTTCTTGATGCCGTTCTGGATGATGGTCGTGGTGGCGGCGTCGTAGATGTCCAGCTTGGTGGTCATGCTCGGCTGGCCGCTGGCCGGGATAGTCAGCGTACCGCTGCCCCCGGGCACGATGGCGGCGCCCAACGGCGCGGCAATCGCCAGCCGCTTGGAGTCGGTCATCTCGGTCTTGATGTTGGCCGCCTCGTTGCGGGTCGGCGTAAGCTTGAACGTGTCGCCGGCGGCAGCGGTGCCGTTGGCGAACGTCATCGAGAAACCGTCGATCACCGGCGGCGGCGTGGTCGCAGTGTTGAACGCGCCCATCGAGGTGCCGTCGGGCAGGCGCTGGACGGTGTAGTCCGTGCCGGTGGTGAACGTCACCTTGTAGTCGTTGGTGGTCAGCTTGCCGGAGTCTTTGATGGCGATGTTGAAGTTGCCGGAGCCGGCGCTGTTGTTCAACGACGCAACGCTGCGCTGGCTGATCTGCGCGGCGCTGTTGATGTTAGTGAACAGGTTGGAGCCGAAGGCCCCGTTCATGTCGATGCCCGAGGCCTGGACGCTGTTCATCTGGTCGGCGACCACCAGGGCCACGCGACCCAGCTCGTTCATGGCCGGGTCGAGCACGGTACTGCGGTAGCGCATCAGGCCACCGATCTCGCCGCCGGTGAGCACCGACGTCAGGTCCATGGAGCTGGAGCCACTGTTGAGCTGAATGCCAATGCGCCCCGGATCGTTCTTGTCCGGCACCGCCTGCAAGGTATTGACGATATTGCCCATCACCAACGGCTGGCCGGAGCCCAGGTAGATGTCCAGGCTGCTGCCGTTCTCGACGACCTGGGTGCCGGTGAACGTCGAGAGCTGGCGAATGGTTTCGCTGCGGGCGTCGAGCAGGTCGTTGGGCGCGCCGCCGGCGTTGGAAACTTCGGCGATTTTCTTGTTCAACTGCGCAACGGTGGCCGCCAGGTTATTGACCTGGTCGACCATGTTCGACAGGTTGCCATTGATGTTCTGGCTCTGCTCCGTCAACTGGTTGGCAACCGAATTGAAACGGTTGCTCAAGGCCTGGGCATCGCTGAGCAGCAACTGGCGGGATGCATCATCACCCGGCTTGGCGTTGACGTTCTGCACCGAGGCGAAAAACTTGGTCAGCGCGCCGTTGAGACCGGTGCCGCTGTCCGACAACAGGGAGTCGAGCGGAGTGATCTGGCCCTGATAGGCCGCCGCGTCACTGTTGAGCGACGTGGTGGTTTTCAGTTGTGCTTCAAGGAAGGCGTTATACACCCGACGTACATCGGCCAGGGTCGTGCCGGAACCGATGAACACGTTGCCGTACTGGTTCGACGCCTTGGTGGTCTGCACAGTCTGCTGGCGCGAATAACCGGCGGTATCGACGTTGGCAATGTTGTTACCCGTGGTCACCAACGCAGTCTGGCTTGCTGACAGACCCGACATCCCTATATTGAGCAAACTCATGGTTCAGACCTTATAAAGTCGTGGTGGCGCCTGCAGAAGCGTAGTTTTGGTAACTCGTCATCTGCCGGGCTATGTTCGAAATCTTGCTGGCGTAGTTCGGGTCGGTGGCGTAACCGGCCTTCTGCAACTCGCGTACAAACTGTTCCGGGTTATCGGCCGACTTCAGTACATCTTGATAGCGACTGTTGCTTTGCAGCAGATTGACCAGATCATGGAAACTGTCGCGGTACGAGGCGTAGGAACGGAACTCGGCCGTCTCCTTGACCATCGCGCCATTGCGGAATTCGCTGGTGATCGCCCGCGCCGAATCGCCCTTCCAATTCGCGCTGGCCTTGATGCCGAACAGGTTGTGGCTACTGTTGCCATCGGGCTGGCGCATGACCGATTTACCCCAACCGGTTTCCAGGGCGGCCTGGGCCACCAGGTAACGCGGGTCGACACCGATGCGGTCCGCCGCTTCCTTGGCCATTGGCAGCATGGCGTTGACGAATTCATCGGCATCGCGGAAGGCCTTGCGCGCCGGTGCCAGCGGTGGCTGTGCCACGGCGCGACCATAGACCTGCATGTCACCTTTGGGCTCGGACGCCTTGAGCGCGGCCAGCCAGTCGCCATTGGCCAGTTCGCCGGTGGCCGGCTTGACGGCGGCGATGGCGCGATCAGGCAGCAGGTTCTGCGCAGGCACATCGGCATTGGCCGACGCCGAAGGCACCAGGCCGGCGAGCAGGCGGTCGGCCAGTTTCGGCGGCAGGGCCAGGCGGCGCTGGTTGAGCAATTCCATGTCGTTGCGGTGGACGCCCTCGGCCCCTTGCGGCGCACTCACGGCCCGCGAAGCCCACAACGGACGCTGGCCGCTGATACGCGACAACGGGCCATCGGTGGGCAGGGTCCCGGCCGCCACTGGCGTCGGCACCGGCGCCTTGGCGACCTTGTCCTGCGCCTCTTGCTGCTTGGCAGCCGACAATGTCGCCGCCTCGCCAGACGCCAGCGGCTTGTTCTTGGACATCTGGCGCAGCAGCACGTCGGCCAGGCCGATACCACCGCCTTCGCGGGACATGGAAACGGCCAACTGCTGGTCGTACATTTCCTGGTACTGCTTGGCTTCCGGCGTGTTCATCGGATTGTCCTTGCCCAAGGCCTCGGTGGCCGAACGCATGGACTTGAGCATTTCGCCGAGGAACAGCGACTCGAATTCCTGTGCCACTTTGCGCAGGTTGCCTTCGCTGTTCTTGTCGCCGACCTTGAGCTGGTTGAGGCGATTCAGGTCCGAGTAAGAACCCGAATCCCCACTGATCAAGGCGCCTTTGCGCATATCAACCATGGCCGCTTTCCTTAAATCACGATCAGGTCGGCTTGCAACGCGCCGGCCTGCTTCAAGGCTTCGAGAATGGCCATCAAGTCGCCCGGCGCCGCGCCGACCTGGTTCACCGCCCGGACGATTTCATCCAGGGTAGTGCCCGGGCCGAACTTGAACATCGGCTTGGCTTCCTGCTCGGCATTGACCCGCGAACGCGGTACCACGGCGGTCTGGCCGTTGGACAACGGCCCCGGCTGGCTGACGATCGGGTCTTCGGTGATGGTCACCGTCAGGCTGCCGTGGGTCACGGCGGCCGGAGACACCTTGACGTTCTGGCCGATCACGATGGTGCCGGTACGCGAGTTGATGATGACTTTCGCCACCGCCTGGCCCGGGTCGACCTCAAGGTTTTCCAGGATCGACAGATAGTCGACCCGCTGGCTCGGATCCAGTGGCGCGGTGACGCGGATCGAGCCGCCGTCGATGGCCTGGGCGACGCCTGGGCCGAGCATGTCGTTGATCTTGTCGACAATGCGCTTGGCGGTGGTGAAGTCGGAACGGTTGAGGTTCAGCGTCAGGCTGTTGCCCTGATTGAAACCGCTCGGCACCGCCCGCTCCACCGACGCACCCCCTGGGATGCGGCCGGCCGACGGAACGTTGACGGTGATCTTCGAACCATCGCGGCCCTCGGCATCGAAACCGCCCACCACCAGGTTGCCCTGGGCGATGGCGTAGACGTTGCCGTCGATACCCTTGAGCGGCGTCAGCAACAAAGTACCGCCGCGCAGGCTCTTGGAGTTACCGATGGACGCAACGGTGATATCCACCTGCTGGCCAGGCTTGGCGAACGCCGGCAGATCGGCACTGATCGACACCGCCGCGACGTTCTTCAACTGCACGTTGCCGGAGCCCGCCGGCACCTTGATGCCGAACTGCGACAACATGTTGTTGAAGGTCTGCAGGGTGAACGGGGTCTGGGTGGTCTGGTCGCCGGTGCCGTTCAGGCCCACGACCAAACCGTAGCCGATCAGTTGGTTGGAACGCACGCCGGAAATGCTGGCGATGTCCTTCAAACGCTCGGCTTGAGCGGTAAAGGCCGCCGACATCACCAGGGCACCGATCAACAGCTGCTTAAGATTCAACTGGGCCACCTAGAAAGGGAACTTCGGGCTGAGGAAGAAACGGTCGAACCAGCCCGGCTGACTCGCATCGGCAAAGGCACCGGTACCCGAATAAGTGATGCGTGCATCGGCTACACGGGTCGACGGAACAGTGTTGTCAGTGGAAATGTCATCGGCGCGAACCATGCCGGCGATGCGCACCAGTTCGTCACCGGTGTTGAGCGTCAGCCACTTCTCGCCACGCACGGCGATGATGCCGTTGGGCAACACATCGGCGACGGTCACGGTGATCGAACCGGTCAGGCTGTTGCTCTGGCCGGACTGGCTGTCGCCCTTGGTGGCCCGGTCAGCGCTATACCCAGCGTTGAGGCTCAGGTCATTGCTCCCGATCGGGTTGTTGGTGGTCAGGCTGGAGCCGAACAGCGAGGTCAGGCCGACGCTGGTCTCGCTGGTCTTGTCGATTTGCGAGTTGGCGTTCTTGCTGGCCTGGGTCCGCTCGTTCAGGGTGATGGTGATGATGTCACCGACCCGGAAAGCCTTGCGGTCGCTGTACAGGTTCTGCTCGAAACCGGCCTGGTAGATCGAGCCGTTATTGGCGGCAGCCGGCAACGGCGTGCGCGGCAACACCGGGGCGTAATACGGGTCATTGGGCCTGGGTGTCGGCGCGACACAGCCCGCGACTGCGGTGATCCCACTCAGTGCCAGAACAGATACGAAGCGTTTCATGACCCTACCTCTTGGTGTTGCAGGCGACCCTGGGGCCGCCCTGTCTACGTAATGACGGACGTTGCGACGTGATTACAGATTCTGCGTAACGAACGAGAGCATCTGGTCGGCGGTGGAGATCACCTTGGAGTTCATCTCGTAGGCGCGCTGGGTGGTGATCATGTTGACCATCTCCTCAACGGTGCTCACGTTGGACGTTTCCAGGGTGTTCTGCAGCGTGGTACCGAAACCGTTCAGGCCGGGGGTGCCGACTTGCGGCGCGCCACTGGCGGCGGTTTCCAGGAACAGGTTATTGCCCACCGCTTGCAGGCCGGCCGGGTTGATGAAGTCGGCGGTCTGCAGGTTGCCGATCACTTGGGAGGCCGGGTTGCCCGCCACCGTGATCGACACGGTGCCGTCACGGCCCACGGTAAAGGTCTGGGCATCGTTCGGGATAACGATGGCTGGCTCCAGGGCGAAACCGCTGGCGTTGACGATCTGGCCATTGGAGTCGAGGTGGAACGTGCCGTCACGGGTATAGGACGTGGTCCCGTCCGGTTGCAGAATCTGGAAGAAACCGCGACCGTCGATGGCCATGTCCAGCGGCTGCTCGGTGGTTTGCAGGCTGCCGGCGTTGAAGTTTTTCTGGGTGCCGACGATGCGCACACCGGTACCCACTTGCAGGCCCGACGGCAATTCGCTGTCCTGGGTCGACTGGGCGCCAGGCTGGCGTTTTACCTGATACAGCAGGTCCTGGAACTCGGCACGATCACGCTTGAAACCCGTGGTCGAAACGTTCGCCAGGTTGTTGGAAATAGTGGAAAGGTTGGTGTCCTGGGCGGACAGACCTGTTTTGGCAACCCAAAGAGCCGGAAGCATTCGATTCTCCTCGTACGCCTGTTTTTCGGCGCGACGCTGTAATTAATAGTTAGATCTGCAAGACCCGAGCCATGGCTTCATCGCCTTCTTTGGCGGTGTTCATCATCTTGACGTGGAGCTCGAACTGCTTGGCCAGGGCCAGCACCGAGGTCATCTCATCCACGGCGTTGACGTTGCTCGCCTCCTGGAAACCCGACACCAACTGCACGTTGCCGTCGATGGGCGCCGGCTGGCCGTCCTTGGTACGGATCGAACCGTCCAGGCCCTTGGTCATGGTCTTGAGGTCCGGGTTGACCAGCTTGATGCGGTCCACTTCAGCCATCACCCGCGGGCCTTCGCCCATGGCGCGGATGCTGATGGTGCCGTCCTGGCCAATCTCGATTTTCTGCTCCGGCGGCACGGCGATCGGACCGCCATTGCCCATCACCGGCATGCCGTTGCCGGCGCGCAGAACACCCAGGGCGTCAACATTGAGGCTGCCGGTGCGCACGTAGCTTTCGCCGCCGTCAGGGTTCTGCACGGCCATCCAGCCAGGCCCGCTGACCGCCACGTCGAGGTCACGACCGGTTTCAATCAGCGCACCCGGGGTGAAATCCGTGGCAGGCCGTTCGGACAGGGCAAACGCCCGCGCCGGAAAGCTGTCGCCGAACACTGGCATCGAACGTGCCTGCTCCAGATCTTTCTGAAAACCATTGGTGGAGATGTTCGCCAGGTTGTTGGCATGGGCCCGCTGCGCCAGTGCGTTCTGGCTGGCGCCGGTCATTGCCACATAAAGGTACTTGTCCACTGTCGTTCCTCTGCATGCCGGACGTTTGCCGCCCACTGCTGTGTTGCAGAGCCTTAAGCAATTTGCAGACCAACTTTTTTCTGGCGGGCCCAGGCCCGGAAAACAAAGGGCTCTGGGGTTTCGGCGAGGAGTGTGGAAATGAGTGGAAGACGAAAAACCGGCGGTGCCCTGCCGATCAGTGGCAAGTACCGGCCGTTGATCATTGCACACCCGCGCGGTGCGGTTCACGCAAGCCGACCACTGAGTTGTCGGATGAATAAGCGGGCGGCCGGGCGCACTTCCCTGCCGCCGCCCTCAGGCTTCCTTCAGTTGGGTAACCATCCCTGAACCCAGCGCGTCGCATAGGCATCGTCGAAGACCCAGTTATCCAGCACTTGCTTGCGCAGTCGCTCTCCCTGCAGCCGCGAGGCCTGCCGATCTGCCAGGACAGCACGAATCGCCTCAAGCCATTGTTTCTGGCCATCAGCAACGCGGGTGATGGCCAGATCGCCCACGTTATGGGCGACATCGCTGCCAATCACACTGTAGCCGCACGCGCCGTACTGCAGATGACGAAGCAGGCTATCGCCATCGTCGACCTGGCCGAAGCCCTGTGGCGCGAGGACCATCTCCAGGTTGAGACCGGCCAGCACTTCGGGATTGTCCTGAACGCCATCATGGACTTCGCTGGCGAGCGGTCGTAGATACGCAGGCACATCCCCCCAGAGCACCCACTCCACTTGGCCCACCAACGCCTGCATCAGACCGAGGATCAACGGCTGTACAAACGGCTGCGCCAGGTCGATCGCGCAGCCTATGCGAGGGATACCAGATGTCTGGCGCCCACTGCCGAGGTTGCGCCACTTGCTGCCCAAGCGTGTTTCGAGAACACGAATATCCCGATGCAGCCCAGCACAGGCCTGGGCCATCGCAGGCGTCGGCACAACGATGCGGTCGACCAGGCTTGCCGCTTGTTGCAGCGAAGCCATCCATCCAGGAACCTGCGGTTTCAGCTCATCCAACTCAAGGATCTTGAACGCTTTGGAGAAGGTATTGATGTGCTGCATCTGCTCCAGGCGCTGCGAGTCAAATTGATACTGGAAAACAATGACATCGGGGTTGTAGCGCGCAAGCGTTGTCGCCGGCAGGAGGCCGTTGCTGATACAACCTTCGATGTTGCCGCCATCACGCAAGGCAGTGAACGGCTCGACAATACGTAGATTCGCGGCTTTTACCGACTTCCCTGGGTGCACCAATACCACCGGAAGCGGCCGCCAGGACAGCGGTCGCCAAGTCAGCTCGTTAATGGCTTCAAGCTCGAAGCCGCCCCCCCGCAGCGATAGGTTGCTGTTATAGGCAGGATCATTGGCCAGAACGTCCAGCCATTTGCTCAAGGCCTGATCTTGCTCCATGGCGAAACGTTGCTGGTTGCGTGGATCCTTACCAACGCTTGACCACGTCGCCCCCCCCTCATGCAAGAGCACGGCATGAGGTGTCCAGACATTCAGATAGCCAAGGTTCGCCACCTTCAGGCAAAGGTCCAGGTCGTTGCAGGTGACTTGGAACAGCGCCTCGTCCATGCCGCCGGCCTCCAAGTAGATCGCCGTGCGGATCATCAGGCACGCCGCGCTGACCGCACTGGTGTTTTGATCGACGACCAGGCGCTGCATGTAACCGCCGCTGTTGGCGACCTGACCGAGGAATGGACTGGCTGCAGGGCCGCGCAGCCCAGTAATCAGACCTGCCTGCTGAAGCGTGCCCGCCGGGGTGACCAGCTTGGCCCCAACGACCCCCACTTCCGGACGCAAGGCGTGGTTGAGCAGTTCGTCCAACCAATCTTCGCGAATGATTGCCGTGTCGTTATTCAACAACACCAGATACTCGCCGCGCGCCTGGCTGGCAGCCAGATTATTCATGGCACTGAAGTTGAACGGATAAGGGAAGCGGATGACACGGACCTTGTCCCCTCCGATCGACTCCATCTCGCTCAGCCAAGAGAGCGCTTCTTCGGTCTCGCTGCCATTGTCGATCAGGATGATTTCGAAGTATGGATAACGGGTTTTTGACAACAGGCTTTCCACGCAGCGCTGGAGCAGCGGTAACTGGTCCCTGGTAGGAACAAGGATTGACACCAGGGGCTGCTGGTCATGGCCGTACTTGACGTGATAATGCCGGGTCGGCTCCTGCAGGACCTTGGCGTTCGCGTAGCCGCGATTGTCCAAGTGTCGTTGCAGTGCATGACGCTCGTCCGGATTATCGGCAAGGGTCGGCGTGTTGCTGACCACCAGCGGTTCGCTCAAATGGGCAATGCCGTTCATGCTCCCGGTTTCGATCAGTCGCAGGATGAGGTCCAGCTCAAGCGCCTCGGGCACCTGCGGATCGTAACCACCCACCTCCAGCGCCAATTTACGACGGATCAGCCAATGGTTGGCCATGGTCAATGGCAGGCTCAAGAGGTAGTCGAGGTTGATGCAAGGCCGCAAGACCGCTTGAGGGCCACTCTCCGAGCGATACATGCCATCGCAATAAATCATCCGGCAGCCATCGGCACCTGGCAGCTCCAGGTCGAGCATCAACGTGCCGCCGGGCAGGACCTCGTCGCCAGCCGTCAGCAGCATGATCCATTCGCTGTCGTCTGCCTGCAGAATCTCGTTCAGCTCGACGGCGCCCGGGTTAGCGCTGGTCAGCCAATGCAGGCTGTCGGGCAGATTGGCAGGCGATGGCGAGGCGCTCAGGACCACCATGCGCAAGCTGATCGAGGAACGCGATCGCCACAACGCAAGACTCTCCAAGGTATCGCTCAGAGCATTGAAATCACCCAGGGGATCGCGTACCAGCAGCGTCAGGCTGGTGTGTCCGCCGAGCTGCTGGCGACGCTGATCGACAAGCTGCTGCTGGATCGGCGTCAGTACGCGGTTGCGCAGCCAGTCCTTGACGGAGGGTACACGCGCGTCAAAGGCGTGCTGGATGGCAGCCTGCTGGGTGATATCGGCGAAACGCTCCAACTGCGGCCAGAAGGCTTTTTCCAGCTCCAGCCAGCGCCGACGCGCCTGCATCACGCTTGCACGGGCACGTTCCTGCCCGCCCGGCTCGTCATAGAGCGCCGAGCCCGCATCACCGAACTGTTCGACGAACGGCTGCGTCTTGACATGACCACCGGGCATATAGATGACCGGACAGCCACAGAGCATGGCTTCCGTGCACGTCGCTGAAATTTCGTAACTGTAGAGCGTCGAAGCCGTCCGAAAAATCTGCGCCAGCTCGGCCAGGGTCTTCGGGTTGGCCATGCTCAGGACTTCGATATCGTCCGGCAACATCGAGTAGTCGACCTTGGACCTGTCGATGCGGTGCAGATACAGGTAGTTGCCACTGCGCTGCACCGGCTCGGTTGGCGGTGAAAACAACTCCGAGTCGATGACCGGCAACAGGAGCAGGTTGCTGTTATCGCTGTCGCCACCGAAATCCTGGGTGTAATAGAAAAACAGGTCTGATTTTTGCGCGTTGATCGCACGACCGGTGAGGAAACCTTCACGGTTCAGAATGTAACGGGCGACGATCGGTGCGTCTATCGGGTTACCGTCCATCACCTCGGAATACACAGCAATGGGCGCCAAGCCTAGCGACCGGTGCTGCCGACGCAACTCGTCGGTAAGGATCGGGGTGCGCAGTTTCGGATTGACTTGGCATGGCGTGAGGTAGGCCTCGTAGCCGGACAGGTTCAGAACGTGACACAAGTAGTGCAATACGCACACGCCCGAGGAAGTCTCTCGGTAGTGGGGGGCGGCGATGTAATAAGGGTGACGCGGCTTGCCATGCAGGGACGGGGTGGTCATACGGTTGCCTTGGGGCTGGAGGGCTGCTCACAAATGACAAAGACGCTGGCGCACAGGTCTGGATAGACCATGCCCAACGCATGGCAGGCATCCATGAAACGCTCATCGATCAGCTGGGTTTCCAGGGCCTTGTCCAGCTGGAAGTTGGCCAGTGGCTTGAAAAACACCCCGCCACGGTGGCTCACTTGCCAACCGGCACTGCGCACTTCGTGATCCAGGGTGTCGAGGGTGTAGGTCACCCGGTGGCCATGCAGGCGCTCGCCTTCGGTCACGGCACTGTTGTGCTCGATCAACCCCATCTTGACGGCGATCTGGCGCGAAGGTGCATTGGCGTTTGGAACGGCGATGAACAGCCGGCCGCCGGGCGCGAGCCAGTTGCGCACACGCTTGAGCACTGCCTGGCGGTCGTCGAGGTGCTCCAGGGTATGGATCAGGAAGATATTCTCGAAGCGCGGTTCCAGTTCGGCTTCTTCAAAGGTACTGCAGACGAACTTGACGCCTGGACCGACTTTGTTCCGGGTGACCTCGATCAGGTCGCTGGCCGCTTCGATGACCGTCAGGTCGGCGAAGCGCTCGGCGAACAGCGCAGTAAAGGCACCTTCGAAGCAGCCCATTTCCAGGGTCGGACCTTCCGCCAGCCAGGGGCCAAAGCTGTCCAGCATGTAGCGGCGCAGGCGCGAATCGAAATCGTAGAAATAGCTGCGGTGGGCGTTATCCTGAAACTCTTTGTTGTAATCGCGTACGGACATGGCGTTATTCCTGGCTTTTCCTGTAGAAACGAAGCTCTTCAGGCTGGTACCACTCGTGAAGGGTCGAGGGGGTACGGGCATACCACCCCAGCAGTTGTTGCATGCTCGGTGCTTGCGAGCGGCAGAAGTCTTCGCCGAGCGCTCGGCAGTAATCGAACTGCGGTTTGAAATAGCTGCGCGTGAAGGTCAACGTCAGGCAACGTCGTGGCTGATCGGTACGATTGACGCCAGCAGCGTGCCAGATGCGCGAATCGAACAAGTAGATTGAACCCGCGCTACCCAAAGCCTTGCGGGCCTGCTCCTCGAATATCTGAGCGTCGGGTTTGTCAGGTGCGGCGTGCGAACCCGGCAGGAACAGGGTCGCGCCGTTGTCGACGGTGAAATCGTCGAGCAGCACCAGCGCCTGAGCCATCTGCATGGATTCGGCTGACCAGGAGCGTACGTCCCGGTGTACATTACGCACGTAGGCGTCAGTACTGCTCAGGTTGTTCAGGCCGCCAAACGAATTGAGGATCGCTGCACCGCCGAGCATGTGCCGCAGGACGTCGACGATCCCCCATTCGGCGAATCGATCGAGCAATTCAACGAAACTGGAGTCTTGCGTCAGGATATGGTGCGCGGTCTGTTCGGTCCGCTGGGTAATACCGTTTTCCAGTTGCACCTGACGGCAACGATCTATGGCGCGCCCCAGGTCTTCGCGCAGTTGGCCGAGCAGCGGATCCGCAATCAAGGAAGGCAGACAGACGTAGCCGTTCGCTTGCAGCGCTTGCAACACCTGGCTCATAGGTTGTCTCCCCGCGCGGCTTGCCAGGCGCGGTACTCTTCGGCGCTCACGCCCAGCATGATGCGGTCCCAACGCTGGCCCTTGCGGTAATACCACTGGCGCTGCACCCCCTCAATGACCCAAGGGGTCTTGCGCGTGTAGGTCGCCAGGGACGCTGCGTTGTACTCGATGATGGTGGTCGAGAGACGGCTCAGGCCCAGTTCGTCGAAGGCATAGCGCATTACCGTGGCAATCACGTCGGTGCCATGGCCCTGGCCGCGCAGGGAGGAGTCGCCAATCATCATGCCGTGTTCGGCTGTGCGGTTTTTCCAGTCGATGCCAACCAGGTTCGCCGTACCGATCAGGCCATGGCCTTGGACCTCGATACCGAAGCGTTGGTTGAGCGAGTCACTCTTGAGACCCAGCAGCCAGTCCCGTTGCGCTTCCCGCGAGGTGGGGAAATGCCAGCCGCCCAGCAGGCTCCAGAGGGCCTCATCGTTGGACCACTGGTGCAACAGCGGCAAGTCCTCAAGCTCCAGTGCCCTGAGCAGGATGCGTTGACCTTGAATGCTCATGATTTTCCCATGTTCTGAAGGATGACGTCGGCGAGACGATTCATGTCATCGACGTTGTATCGCTGGTCGATCGGCAGCGGCAGCAAGCATTGTGCCCAGTCCCTTTCGATGGGCGGCACAGTTGGATTGTCCAGCACTTCACGCCAGTAGCTGGGTACATAGATATGTTGGTCCAGCAGTTGAGCGCGTAATCGGTTGGCCGTCTCGGCGGACTTGACCAGCAGCGGGTAACACAATGCGGCAACGGGCTGCACCGGCCAGATGACGAAGCGGTTGAGGTGGTCCAGGCGTCGGCGCAGGTGCGCCAGGTTGTCTATCCTGCGCCTGGCGACTTCGTGGTAATCAATACTGTCGAGCAGACGCGCAGTGCTGGTGGCCATCGCCTTGACGCCATCGTTCTCCAGCGCCAGCTCCAATGCCTGGAACGTCGCATAATGATGTTGCGGGGAGTCTTCAAGGCGCCCCAGCAGCGCGCCGAAACGCGCCTGGGAACGGCTGCTCTGCGCTTGCGGCAGGCCAGCAGGGGCATTGGCCAGCCAGCCACCATCAGCAACGCCGACGAACTTGCGCGGGGAATAAAGGGTTGCAATCCCGGACTGTGGCTTCGAAAACAGCGCCTGGGAATTGTCGACGATCAATTGCTTGCCGTAGCGAACAGCAAGCACCTCGCTGATGTAATCGGCTTTGAGTCCGAAATAATTGACGAACAGCAAAGCCTCATCGGCTTGCAGGGCTGGGAGATCCGGCAGCTCAAGCCGCTCGGTCAACGCATATCGCAACACTTCTATGCCGCCGGATCCGCGCAGCACGTCCTGCATGACATCGCAGATGTAGATAGGCAGATGAATCCGACGCAGATTGCGCGCCAACACCAGCGCCTTGAAGGCTGAGCGGGCCGAGTTGAAGGCAACGGCCTGCGGGTAAGGATGATGCCCCTTGCGCAGCTCCAGTTCGAAATAACCGCCGATGGCTTCAGGCACGGACAATCTCTCCTCGTTTTGCCCACGCCCCCACGACCTGCGCGTCGTTGTGCATCAAGGCGTCGAGAATCGACAGGCCGGGCACGAAGGGCTGCTCACCATTCCCCTGTCGGTAGTCGGGCAAGGTGGCCTTGAGCAACTCCAGGCTGATACCGGCCTGTTGGAATGCCTCGGCCTGGTAAAGATGAGCACCGTTGAAGGGGTTGAGGTAGCGGGTACCAGCGCAAGCCTGGACCACTTCGAGTACCCGGTCCTGGGCTCGGCTGTCAGTGCAAATCGACAGATCGCTGGAACGAATGATCGGCGTTTGCAACCCGATCAGGGAACAGCAAGCCCGCAGTATCCGTTCGTTGAGCTCAGCGATGCTCGAAGCAGGCTCGACCAGCAGTGCCTCAAGCCACGCAAGCATGCGCGGCGCGTGGGGCGCACGGCGATAGGCGAAGCTCAGCTTGTTAAGGATATCGCCAGGGTCGAACGTCTCGGCAATACGTTTTTCCGTGATCTGATCAGTGTGACTACCCTTGGTCAGTGACACCCGGAACCACTTCGGCTCCTGTCCCAGCAGATAGCGGTTGCGTTCAATCCAGCCGTTCTTGATGAACTGCACATTGTCGTAGATGACAAAACAGTCGACAGCAGCGATCAGCTGAAAATAACCCAGATAGGGCAGCAAGTAAGGTTGCATGAGTGCAATGCGGCGCTGCTGGTCAGTTGCCGGGGCGCACACCTTCGAGGTGAGGGCCTGGCTCATGCCGCCCGAGCCTTGAGCAGTACCTCAATGATCCGCGTCTGGGTCTGCGGATCGAGATCCGGATAGATCGGCAGGCACAGTACCTCGCGAGACACTTTGTAGGCGTTCCCCAACTGAGAGAGATCCGAACTGGGCAGGCCGCGGTACATCGGAAACTCGCATATCAGCGGGTAGAAATACCGGCGCACGAGAATGTTTTCAGCACGGTAGCGGTCATACAGCTCGTCCCGGCTCACGCCGAAGCGCTCACCATCGACCAGGATCGGACAATAGGCATAATTCCAGTCCAGCCCCTGCGGTTGCTCCAGGAGACTGATACCAGGTATGCCTTCCAGCGCGCTCTGATAATACTCAAACACCTTTTGTCGACGGCTGAGAGCCTCATCGATATAGCGCAACTGCAGCACACCAAAGGCGGCCTGCAACTCGTTCATCTTCCCGTTGATGCCGGGAGCCATGACCGTGACTTCATCGGCAAAACCGAAATTCTTCAGGTAATCGATACGCTGCTTGATCTTTTCGTCACGGCAGATGATTGCGCCGCCTTCGAAAGTATTGAAGACCTTGGTGGCGTGAAAGCTGAGGATCGACAGGTCGCCGTTGTTGAGGACGCTTTCGCCGTTGTGTCGAACCCCGAAGGCATGTGCGGCGTCATAGATAACCTTGAGTCCATAGGTGTCAGCCACGTCCTGGATGCCCTCGACATCACAGGGAACACCATAGCAATGGACCGGAAGAATCGCCGATGTCGCCGGGGTGATGGCTTCGGCAATACGTCGCGGATCGAGGTTCTTGGTGACTGGATCGATGTCCACGAACACCGGCTTGAGATTGTTCCACAGCAGCGAGTGAGAGGTGGCCACGAACGAATAGGGTGTAGTGATGACTTCACCCGTGATGCGCAGGGCCTGGAGCGCCGTCACCAATGCCAGGGTACCGTTGGAAAACAGCGAAAGATGCTCGACACCGAGGTACTCGGCCAACTCCTTTTCCAGTTGCTCGTGGAAAGGGCCGCCGTTGGTCAGGCGCTTACTGTCCCAGATTCGCTGCAGGTAAGGCGTGAACTCTTCCAGAGGAGGTAGCAGCGGGCTGGTAACGGTAATGGAATCGGCCATGGGTACACTACTCGGGTGACTGAAAAATGGCACACGACTCGGGAATCCCTCAGACGCGGCGTTGCATCACGGTCTATATCGGCGGGCTGCAACGCCATGAAACCGACAGCTGACTCTTGATGTGCGGGTACTCCAGCAAAAAATCGGCCAACTCCTTGCGAGCCCGATAATCGGCGTCACCTCAGCTCACGCACTGGGTTCTTTGCCGACTTCGTATTCGCGCAACTTATTGGCAATGGTCGTATGGGAAACCCCCAGCCGCTTGCCCAGTTGCCGGCTGCTCGGGTGTTCGGAATACAAGCGCTCCAGCACCGCTTTCTCGAAACGCCCGACGATCTCGTCCAGCCCCCCCTCCAGGGAAAAATCGCCAAGGGGTTGGCGCACGCCGTAATCCGGCAGGCGGATATGCTCGGCCTTCACCGTGCCGCCATCGCACAGGGAAACGGCCTGGAACAGCACGTTTTCCAACTGCCGGACATTGCCCGGCCAGTGGTAGTGACTGAGACGATCCATCGCCGCCGGGGCCAGCTTGGGCAGGGCACAGCCGATCTGGCGGCTGGCCTGGTCGAGGAAATGCTCCACCAGCGGCGCCAGGCCATCGAGGCATTCGCGCAGCGGTGGAATGTGCAAGGAAAGGACGTTCAAGCGGTGGTACAGATCCTGACGGAATTCTCCCCGGGCGCAGAGTTCGGACAAATCGACCTGGGTGGCGCAAATCACCCTGACGTCCAGGTACACCTCTTCATCGCTGCCGACACGCCGGAAGCAACCGTCCTGCAGGAAGCGCAGCAGTTTCACTTGCAGGCGCGGACTCATCTCCCCGACGCCGTCGAGGAACAGCGTTCCCCCGGCGGTCAGTTCCAGCAGGCCGAGCTTGCCTTCGGCCCTCGCCCCTTCGAATGCGCCGGGGCCGTAGCCGAACAGCTCGGTCTCGGCCATGGACTCCGGCAGCCCGGCACAATTGAGCGCCATCAAGGGCGATTGCCCGCGCGGGCTCGCCAGGTGACAAGCTCGGGCCAGCAGTTCCTTGCCCGTGCCGGTTTCGCCTTCTATCAATAGCGGCGCGTCCAGCGGTGCCATGCGCCGGGCCTCACGGACCACCGCCGCCATCACTTTCGAACTCTGGAAAATACTGTCGAAGCCGCGCAGCTCCTGCTTGCGCACGTTATAGATACGTTCGCCCACCCGGTCGGCCCGGTGCAGGGTCAGCACCGCACCGGCCATGGCTTCGCTGTCGTCGTGCTCCGATTGCAGTGGCGCGATGTCGGCCAGGAACACATCGCCCTTGACCTTGACCCGCAGGCCGTTGATGCGCGACTGGTTGGCGCGCACCAGTTCCGGCAAGTCGAAATCCTCGGCATAGCGGGACAGGGGGATCCCCGGCACCTCGTCCACCCGCACCCCGAGCAACTGCGCCGCCGCCCGGTTGGCCGCGACGATGGAGCCGCCCATGTCGATGGACAGCACCGGAAACTCCAAGGCGCCGAGCAAGGCGTTGAGTTCCATGTGCCGACGCTCGCTGGGCATCAGCCCTACACGCTTGACGCCAAATACCCCGGCAATGCCTTCAAATTTCGGACGCAGCGCCTGGAACTGGATGTTGATCAGGTTTGGGCAGTGCAGGTAGATCGCGTTGCCATGCTCGCCGCCGACCTCCCCCCGGGCGACGTTGATGCCGTACTCCACCAACAGGTTGAGGATGTCCCGCAGGATGCCGATGCGGTTCTGGCAATGGACTTTGATGCGCATGAAGAGGCCCGGGTGCGTATGAGATAGAAAGGCGCGCCATTCAAATCCCCCTGTGGCGAGGGAGCTTGCTCCCGCTGGGCTGCGCAGCAGCCCCAAAAAACAGGGCCGCTTCGCGCCCCAGCGGGAGCAAGCTCCCTCGCCACAAAGGTTTTCTGCGCGACAACGCAAATAGTCGTCAAGATTATGTGACAGATGTAGGCCGATTCCCACCTGAAAAACCCGACAACATCGTAGTGCCGGCCAAATCGTAACGAATACTTTACGATTTGGGCTTTCGTTCGCCTGATCCATCGCCCCCCAAGCCGATGCGCACACCGCTGCTTCGCGCTATCTCTATTGCATCGCTGGACATAAAAACAACACATCTTCCCCCTGAGGGAAATCAGCAGGAGAGCAGCATGAAGCAGACGCAGTACGTGGCCCGCGAGCCCGATGCGCAAGGTTTTATCCACTACACCGCCGAAGAACACGCGGTGTGGAACACGCTGATCACCCGCCAGCTGAAAGTCATCGAAGGCCGTGCGTGCCAGGAATACCTGGACGGCATCGACAAGCTGGGCCTGCCCCACGACCGTATCCCGCAACTGGATGAAATCAACAAGGTGCTGGGCGCGACCACGGGCTGGCAAGTCGCCCGGGTACCGGCGTTGATCCCCTTCCAGACCTTTTTCGAATTGCTCGCCAGCAAGCAGTTTCCGGTGGCGACCTTTATTCGTACCCGTGAAGAGCTGGATTACCTGCAAGAGCCGGACATTTTCCACGAGATCTTTGGCCACTGCCCGTTGCTGACCAACCCCTGGTTTGCCGAATTCACCCACACCTACGGCAAACTCGGCCTACAGGCGTCCAAGGAAGAACGGGTATACCTGGCGCGCCTGTACTGGATGACCATCGAGTTCGGCCTGGTGCAGACCCCACAGGGCCGGCGCATCTACGGTGGCGGCATCCTGTCCTCGCCCAAGGAAACCGTTTACTGCCTGTCCGACGAGCCTGAGCACCAGGCCTTCGATCCACTGGAAGCCATGCGCACGCCGTATCGCATCGACATCCTGCAACCGGTGTATTTCGTGCTGCCCGAGCTCAAGCGCCTGTTCGACCTGGCCCACGAAGACATCATGGGCATGGTCAAGCGCGGTCGGGAACTGGGCCTGCACACGCCGAAATTCCCACCCAAGGCTGCGTGAACCGCGTCTTTTAATCTCAATTGAGTCTGTTGCACAACGCGGCTTTGCTTTAGCGTGGGTGCATCGACGTTTTCAAAAATTCGATCCAGGAACACACCATGAACACTCTGAACCAAGCCCATTGCGAAGCCTGCCGCGCCGACGCCCCACAAGTCAGCGACGAAGAACTGCCGGTGCTGATCAAGCAGATCCCCGACTGGAACATCGAAGTGCGCGACGGCGTGATGCAGCTGGAAAAAGTTTTCCTGTTCAAGAATTTCAAGCACGCCCTGGCGTTCACCAACGCTGTCGGTGAAATTTCCGAGGCCGAAGGCCACCACCCAGGCCTGCTCACCGAATGGGGCAAAGTCACCGTGACCTGGTGGAGCCACTCCATCAAGGGCCTGCACCGCAACGACTTCATCATGGCCGCCCGCACCGATGACGTGGCCAAGACCGCCGAGGGCCGCAAGTAATGCATTTCGACGCCATCGGCCGGGTACCCGGCGACCCGATCCTTGGCCTGATGGAGGCCTACGGGGCGGACAGCAACCCGAGCAAGTTCGACCTGGGCGTGGGCGTCTATAAGGACGCCCAGGGTTTGACGCCGATTCTTCAATCCGTGAAGCAGGCCGAGCAGCGACTGGTGGATCGCCAGACCACCAAGACCTACATCGGCGGTCACGGCGACGCTGCGTTCGGCCAGTTGATCAACGCGCTGGTGCTGGGCGCCGACTCGCCGCTGATCAGCGCAAAGCGTGCCGGTGCCACCCAGACACCGGGCGGCACCGGTGCGCTGCGCCTGAGTGCCGACTTCATCGCTCAATGCCTGCCGGGCCGTGGGGTATGGCTGAGCAACCCGACCTGGCCGATCCACGAAACCATCTTCGCCGCGGCCGGGGTCAAGGTCAGTCACTACCCTTACGTGGGCGCTGATAACCGCCTGGATTTCGAAGCAATGCTGGCGGCCCTGAACCAGGCGCCCAAAGGTGATGTGGTGCTGCTGCACGCCTGCTGCCACAACCCCACCGGATTCGACCTGTCCCATGAGCAATGGCGTCAGGTGCTGGAGGTGGTGCGCAGCCGCGACCTGCTGCCGCTGATCGACTTCGCCTACCAAGGCTTCGGCGATGGCTTGGAGCAGGACGCCTGGGCGGTCCGGCTATTTGCCCAGGCCCTGCCGGAAGTGCTGGTCACCAGTTCCTGTTCGAAGAACTTCGGCTTGTACCGCGACCGTACGGGTGCGTTGATCGTCTGCGCCCGCGATGGCGAGAAGCTGGTGGATATCCGCAGCCAACTGGCAAACATCGCCCGCAACCTGTGGTCGACACCGCCGGACCATGGCGCGGCCGTGGTGGCGACCATTCTCGGCAACCCGGAACTCAAGAGCCTGTGGGCCGATGAAGTCCAGGCCATGCGCCTGCGCATCGCGCAATTGCGCAGCGGCTTGCTGGAGGCCCTCGAACCCCATGGCTTGCGCGAACGCTTCGCCCATATCGGCGTGCAACGCGGGATGTTCTCCTACACCGGCCTGACGCCGGAACAGGTCAAACACCTGCGCGAGCGCCACAGCGTCTACATGGTCGGCACCGGCCGGGCCAACGTGGCCGGCATCGATGCGACGCGCCTGGACCTGCTGGCCGAGGCGATTGCTGACGTTTGCAGATAACCAGCCTTTAAATAGCTGAACAGACCCCCTTGTGGCGAGGGGATTTATCCCCGCTGGGCTGCGCAGCAGCCCTAGATCAGACACCTTGGAATGTCAGGCCACCCCAGGCTGGGGGCTGCTGCGCAGCCCAACGGGGATAAATCCCCTCGCCACAGATAAGTCCTCTCACCACAGGCGCTGCGCCAGACGCTCTACCTACAGGCCTGTCCACTCGCGGACAAACTGCCCGACATCTTCCTGCGGTGCCGTGCGCGCTTCTTTCTGCGGCGTGCCCAGGTAGAGGAAACCGATCACCTCTTCCCCGTCTTCAAGGCCAAGCCCCCTGGCCACATGCGGCGAGTACGCCAGCTCACCGGTCCGCCACACGCCACCGACCCCTTGGGCATACGCCGCCAACAAGATGCCATGGGCCGCGCAGCCGGCCGCCAACAACTGTTCGGATTTGGGGATCTTGAAATGGTCCTGCAGGCGAGCAATCACCACCACGACCAGAGGCGCACGCAATGGGCCGTTGAGGGCCTTTTCCACGACCGCTTCCGGTACCAGCGGGTCATTGAACCGCGCCGCTTCGGCCAGCAGTTCGCCCATGCGATTGCGCGCCTGCCCTTCGACCGTCAGAAAACGCCATGGCCGCAACTGGCCGTGATCCGGCGCCCGCATGGCCGCGGCGAACATGAGTTCACGCTGCTCCGGCGTGGGGGCCGGGTCCACCAGGCGCGGGACGGAAACACGGTTGAGCAAAGCGTCGAGAGCCTGCATCGGCCACCTCCTGAAAAAATGTCCGGCTATTCTAGTGGCTGTGCGGCGAGTTCGTTAGCGCAAAATCCGCGACCCGGCGCCCACTCGGTTCCGGGTGCCGGTTTACAGGGCGCTTGCCGCAGGTAGAATGGCGCCCTTCCCTTTCAGCCTGAGCGGACTTCATGGCGTTGCCGACCCTGCGGATCATTGGTTTCATCATCGGCATCTTCCTGATCACCCTGGCGATCTTCATGGTCGTGCCCATGGCCACGCTGCTGATCTACGAGCGCACCAGCGACCTGCCGTCTTTCCTCTGGTCAAGCATGATCACCTTTGTTGCCGGCCTGGCCCTGATTATTCCCGGACGCCCGGAGCACATCCACCTGCGCCCTCGGGACATGTACCTGCTGACCGTCAGCAGTTGGCTGGTGGTGTGTGTGTTTGCCGCGCTGCCGTTCCTGCTGACCCAGAAGATCAGCTACACCGACTCGTTTTTCGAAAGCATGTCCGGCATCACCGCAACCGGCGCCACCGTCCTGAGTGGCCTGGACAACATGTCCCCGGGTATCCTGATGTGGCGCTCGCTGCTGCACTGGCTCGGC
The DNA here is from genome assembly GCF_002001065.1 of Pseudomonas sp. A25(2017). Lineage (NCBI taxonomy): Bacteria > Pseudomonadati > Pseudomonadota > Gammaproteobacteria > Pseudomonadales > Pseudomonadaceae > Pseudomonas > Pseudomonas sp. A25(2017). Next base: position 160,096 of record NZ_MUOA01000043.1, read on the forward strand.
GGCATCGGCTTCATCGGCATGGCGGTGGCGATCCTGCCCCTGCTGCGCATCGGTGGCATGCGGTTGTTCCAGACCGAGTCGTCGGACCGCTCGGAAAAAGTCATGCCCCGTTCCCACATGGTGGCGCGGTTGATCGTGGCGTCCTACGTGGGCATCACCATTCTCGGCACCTTGGCACTCTGGTGGGCCGGGATGAGCCTGTTCGATGCGATCAACCATGCGATGTCGGCAATCTCCACCGGCGGTTTTTCCACCTCGGACCTGTCCCTGGCCAAATGGACCCAGCCGGCCGTGCACTGGGTCGCCATCGTCATCATGATCCTCGGCAGCCTGCCGTTTGCCCTGTATGTGTCGACGCTGCGAGGCAATCGTCGGGCGCTGATCAAGGACCAGCAGGTCCAGGGGCTTATCGGCGTACTGCTGGTGACCTGGCTGGTGCTCGGCACCTGGTATTGGGCAACCACCGACCTGCACTGGCTGGACGCGTTGCGGCACGTGGCACTGAACGTGACGTCCATCGTCACCACCACCGGCTTTGCCCTGGGCGACTACAGCTTGTGGGGCAATTTCTCGCTGATGTTGTTCTTCTACCTGGGGTTCGTCGGCGGTTGCTCGGGCTCGACGGCTGGCGGGATCAAGATCTTCCGCTTCCAGGTCGCCTACATCCTGCTGCGGGCCAACCTTAATCAACTGATCCACCCGCGCGCGGTGATCAAGCAGAAATACAACGGTCATCGCCTCGACGAAGAAATCGTCCGCTCGATCCTTACGTTCTCGTTCTTCTTCGCCATCACCATCTGCGTGATCGCGCTGCTGCTGTCGCTGCTGGGCGTGGAATGGATGACGGCGCTGACCGGTGCAGCCAGTACCGTGTCCGGCGTCGGCCCGGGGCTGGGGGAAACCATCGGGCCGGCTGGCAACTTCGCACCGCTGCCGGACGCGGCCAAGTGGATTCTGTCAGGCGGCATGCTGCTGGGCCGACTGGAAATCATTACGGTGTTCGTGCTGTGTATCCCGGCGTTCTGGCGTCACTGACCGGTCAAGACTGGCTCGCCAACCGTGCCCGGTATTCGCCCGGTGTGGTGTCGAACCAGCGGCGAAAGGCCCGGAAAAAATTGCTCGGGTCGGCAAACCCCAGCAGATAGGCGATTTCCAGCAGCGTCATGCCTGGCTGCGCCAGGTACTGCTCGGCCAGTTCGCGGCGGGTGTCTTCGAGCAGGCTCTGGAAACTCGTGCCTTCCTCCTGTAAACGCCGCTGCAAGGTGCGCTGCGACAGGTGCAGCGTCTGCGCCACCACGTCTCGCTTGGGCTCGCCCTGGGGCAACAGTCGGCACAACGCTTGTCGCGCCTTGTGGGTCACGCGGCTTTCCGAAAAGCGCGCGAGATACTCCCCGGCAAACCGGTCGTGAAGCTGCGCCATGGCTTCGTTGGCCGTCGGCAGCGGCGCCTCCATGTCGGCCCGTTCAAAAATCAGTGCGTCATAAGGTGCGCCGAACACCAACGGCGCGCAGAAAGCTCGCTGATAAGGCGCCAGGTCCAAGGGCTCGGCGCCTTGGCACAGCACTTTCACCGGGTGCAGGGCGCGCCCGGTCAGCCAACTGCATAGCGCCAACGCACAGGCCAGGGACGCTTCGGCACTTTGGCGAGTGGGGGGCAGATGGTCCCCATGCACCGTCAGGATCAGCCCGTAGCCTTCTTCCAACCGACGAAAACTCAATTCGGCGCTTTCGGCAATGATCCGCTGGTATCGCACCAGCCGTTGGAAGCCCTCTGCCAGGGTGCGACTGGACATCAAGGCGTAGCCAACCACATGGAACGAGGCCGGGCGCACCACTTTGCCCATGTTCAAGCCAATGGCCGGGTTACCGGACAACTCCACCGCCCGTTGCCAGAGCCGCGTCATCGAATCCTGGGGGAAACGTGCATCCGGATCGTCCAGCGCATCAAAGTCCAGCCCCAGTTGCTGGAACAGCACCCGACAATCCAGGCCGTCCATTTCCAACGCTTTGACAATCCCCATCGCCCAGCTTGAAGAAGTCGTTCGTTCGCTCATGACGTTTTACTTGCATGACGAGCCGCAGGGTACGGCTGGATTTGCGAAGGATACTAAAGTGGCGCCCATTGTCACTGGCTGTTGCAGGTGATAGCTCTAGACTTCAAGCATCAGAACAATAACCACAGAGCTAGCCGTCGTGGAAAACGCCAAACGATTCAATACGTTCGCTGAGTTCTACCCCTATTACCTCGGCGAACACAGCAACAGCACCTGCCGCCGATTGCATTTCATCGGCACCTCCCTGGTCATCCTGATTGTCGTCATGGCCCTCGTCGTGGGTAGCGGGTGGCTGTGGCTCGCCCTGCCCGTGGCCGGCTACGGCTTTGCCTGGGTCGGGCACTTCTTCTTCGAAAAGAACCGTCCCGCCACCTTCCAGCACCCGTTCTACAGCCTGCTCGGCGATTTCGTCATGTACCGCGACATGCTGCTGGGCAAGGTTGCGTTCTAGCCAAAGGACTGTCCATGAACACCCATGCACGCTTTACCCACATGCAGGACGGCACCCAGGAAGACTGGGCGCTCATCGCGGCCGATTTCAGCGCCTACGCACGGCAATTGCCGAGCCGGATCCTGACCCACTTGAAACTGCTGGACGGCGATTTCGGCGGGTTCCCGGTGGATCGCCTCACCCACTCCCTGCAAACCGCCACCCGCGCCTACCGTGACGGGCAGGACGAGGAATACGTAGTCTGCGCCCTGCTCCACGATATCGGTGACACCCTGGGCTCGTATAACCACCCGGACATCGCCGCGGCGATCCTCAAGCCCTTCGTCAGCGCCGAAAACCTGTGGATGGTGGAAAAACACGGGATTTTCCAGGGCTATTACTTCTTCCATCACCTGGGCATGGACCGGCACCTGCGCGAGCAGTTTTTCGATCATCCGCAGTACCAGGCGACAATCGACTTTTGTGCGAAATATGACGCGGCGGCGTTCAACCCCGAGTACGACACCCTGCCGTTGAGTTTCTTCGAGCCGATGCTGGAAAGGCTGTTTGCCGCGCCGAAGCAATCGATCTACAAGGCGGCGATGGCTGACAAAACGGCCTGACAGACACAGCAAAACCCTGTGGCGAGGGGATTTATCCCCGCTGGGCTGCGCAGCAGCCCCAAGAAAATTTGCTTCAGCGCGATCAACCTGGCACACCAATAGGGGGCTGCTTCGCAGCCCAGCGGGGATAAATCCCCTCGCCACAAGGTGTAAGGCTCAAGCAGGTTCGGCGACTTTCAGTGCCTTCAACTGCGCCTCCCGCGCCTGGGCCTCCGCCAACCGATACAACTCGATCGACCCGTCCCAGTGCTCGATCAGCGCCGTGCAGGATTCGACCCAATCGCCACAATTGAGGTATTCCACCTCGCCCACCATGCGCATCTCGGCATGGTGGATATGCCCGCAGACCACGCCATGCAGTTCGCGTTTCACACACTCGTGGGCGATGGCTTCCTCAAAGTCACTGATGAAGCTGACGGCGGTCTTGACCTTGTGCTTGAGGTACGCCGACAGCGACCAGTAACCGTAGCCGTAACGGGCGCGCCAATGGTTGAGCCAGCGGTTCAGCGTGAGGGTGAACTCGTAGGCCGAATCCCCGAGGAACGCCAGCCAACGGTGGTAACGGGTGATGACATCGAACTGATCGCCATGGATCACCAACAGGTGCCGACCATCGGCCGTGACGTGCACCGCTTCGTCCACCAACTGGATATTGCCCAGGATCAGCTTCGAATAGCGCCGCAGGAATTCGTCATGGTTGCCGGTGACGTAGATCACCTCGGTGCCGCGCTTGCTCATGGTCAGCAAGCGGCGAATGACGTTGGTGTGGGCCTGGGGCCAATACATGCCACCGCGCAGTTTCCAGCCATCGATGATGTCACCCACCAGGTAGATCTTGTCGGCGTGGTAGCCCTTGAGAAACTGCGACAGGTGCTCGGCCTGGCAATCCCGGGTACCCAGGTGCACATCGGAAATCCACAGGGTGCGAACACGCTGTTTGCGGCTGGGTTTGGCGAGCTCGGCGCTGGTCATTGGGCAACCCTCTGATCGTTTTTGCCACTGTGCACGCCAGCGGTTAATGGCCCATGACAAACACAAGTCCATTGCATGACAGCGCCGGGCGTGGCGCCCTCGGTGTATGCTGGCGGCCTGACACGGGAGACCGCGATGAGACCGATCCTCACACTACGCCACTACAGCCACGACTTGATCGCCCACAGCCATGACCATGCCCAACTGGTGTTCGGGCTGTCTGGCGCGCTGGATTTCGAGGTCGAAGGGCATGGCAGCCAGGTGGTGCAACAAAGCTTCGTGGTGGTACCGGCCGGCGCGCATCACGGCTGCGGCAGCCCCCACGGCAGCCGCTGCCTGGTGTTGGATGTGCCCAGTGATGATTGGGTCGGGCAATGCCTGGGGGATCACGCCGACGCCAGCCGCCGCTTGCTCGACGATACCGCTCGCCTGCCCCTGGATGCGGGGCAAAGCCAGTTGGTCAGTTGGTTGGCGGGCAGCCCGGTGGACGATCCGGTGATCGCCCAGCAAGGCGCGGTGCTGCTGCTGGCGAGCCTCAATAACGCTCGCCAGGCAACCCTCGGCGGCCGGCGCCTGCCCTACGCCGCACTCAATGCCCACATCGACCAGAACGCCGCTTATCCGCTGCAAGTGGCGGACCTGGCGCGAATCGCCGGACTCTCCAGCGCCCGCCTGCACGCACGCTTCGTCGCCGAGTGCGGGCAAACCCCGATGGATTACATCCGCAGCCGCCGCTTGCACAAGGCCGTGGCGTTGTTGCGTGATTCGCAGTTGCCCATCGGCGAGATCGCCCACCGGGTCGGCTACAGCTCCCAAAGTGCCTTCGCCGCGGCGGTACTGCGCGAATTCGGCGTCTCGCCGGGCACGTTGCGGCGTCAGCGCTAGCTTCGCGCTAAAAGTCGCTAGGATCGCGACAGACGCCAGCACCTCCCCAACGCTTAAATTCCCTGCAGGAGCCCCGTAGGAGCTGTGTAGGAGCTGACGAGTGAAACGAGGCTGCGATCTTTTGATCTTTTGATCTTTCGCTTGCGATTCAAGTGTCTGGGGAAAGATCGCAGCCTCGTTGCACTCGTCAGCTCCTACAGTCAGCTCCTACAGGGGATTGATGTTTGTCCGTCGGTTTTGGCTTATCTGTTGAAAGGATTGAAATGACACCTCGTACTGCCCTCGGCGCCCTGCACATCGGCGCACTCATGTTTGGCCTCACCGGTGTCTTCGGCAAACTCGCCGCAGCCTCGCCAGCGGTCATTGTGTTCGGGCGCGCCGTCTTCGCCGTGCTCGCCCTGGCGATGTTTGCCCGGTTCGCCAGTAGCAGTCGCTGGCAGAAGCTGCGGGCACAGGATGGCCGGCGATTGTTGCTTGGGGGGCTGTTGCTGGCCGGGCATTGGGTGAGTTTCTTCATCGCCGTGAAGGTTGCCGGCGTGGCGATCGCCACGCTGGGGTTCACCAGTTTTCCGGCCTTCACGGTGTTGCTTGAAGGGCTGATCTTCCGCGAGCGGATTCGCGCCAATGAAATCTGGCTGGTGGTGTTGGTGAGCGTCGGCCTGGTACTGGTCACACCGAACTTCGACCTGGCCAGCGGTGCCACCACCGGTTTGCTGTGGGCCATGGGCTCGGGGCTGCTGTTCTCCCTGTTGTCATTGACCAACCGTGCCGGCTCGGCGCACGTGCCGCCGGTGCAGGCCGCACTGTGCCAGAACGTGGTGGTCGGGTTGTGCCTGCTGCCGATGGCCGCGCCACAATTGAGCGACGTTCGCCCCATCGACTGGTTATGGATCGGCTTGCTCGGCGTGTTCTGCACCGGCCTGGCCCACAGCCTGTTCGTCGCCAGCCTGGCGGTGATCAAGGCGCGCACGGCGGCAGTGGTGTTCGCCATGGAGCCGGTCTACGGCATCGCCATGGCCTGGTGGCTATTCGATGAGAGCCCGACACTGCGCATGCTGCTGGGCGGCGTAGTGATCATCGCGGCCATCGTGATCTCAAGCCAACAGGGCGGTTCGAAGAAACCGGAGGTTGGCGCCCAAGCCGCGTCTCACTGAACCCGATCGTTGTGGCCCAGGTCCCGCTCCGGGTCGATCCGGTCGCGGACCCGCTGCTTGAGCACCTTGGCCTCGGGAAACCCGCCGTCGGCCTTGCGCTCCCAGATCTGCGTGCCGTCGCAACTGATGTGGAACACACCACCGGTGCCCGGCACCAGGGACACTTTGCCCAGGTCGTCGCCGAAGGTGCTGAGCAGTTCCTGGGCCAGCCAGGCAGCGCGCAACAGCCATTGGCACTGGGTGCAATACGTGATGACGACTTCCGGTTTATGTTCGGTCATTGCGGGTGGACTCCTGGGTTCGAAGGCGTCGTTATAATACCCGCCTTTGACGCCCGCCCCGAGATTGACGATGCGCCGCCTGCTGCCCCTCCTGCTTCTGCTGCTGTTGCCCCTGCTCGGCCATGCCAACGAGCCCGCCGTCGAAACGCCACGCCCAAAAATCGGCCTGGTGCTGTCCGGCGGCGCCGCACGAGGGCTGGCCCACATCGGCGTGCTCAAGGCCCTGGAAGAGCAAGGCATCAAGATCGACGCCATCGCCGGCACCAGCATGGGCGCGGTGATCGGCGGGCTGTATGCCTCGGGCTACAAGATCGACGAACTGGAAAAACTCGCCCTGGGCATCGACTGGCAACAGGCCTTGTCCGATGCGCCACCCCGCAAGGACGTGCCATTCCGGCGCAAGCAGGATGACCGCGACTTCCTGGTCAAACAGAAACTGAGCTTTCGCGACGACGGCAGCCTCGGCCTGCCCTTGGGGGTCATCCAGGGCCAGAACCTGGCCCTGCTGCTCGAAAGCCTGCTGGCCCACGCCAGCGACACGCGGGACTTCGACAAACTGCCGATCCCGTTTCGCGCAGTCGCCACCGACATCGCCACGGGTGAAAAAGTCGTGTTCCGCAAAGGCCACCTGCCCAAGGTCATTCGCGCCAGCATGTCGATCCCGGCGGTATTCGCCCCGGTGGAGCTGGACGGCCGGCTGCTGGTGGACGGCGGCATGGCCGACAACATCCCGCTGGATGTGGCCCGGGAAATGGGCGTGGACGTGGCTATCGTGGTCGACATCGGTACACCGCTGCGCAACCGCAAGCAACTGGTCACAGTGGTCGACGTGCTGAACCAGTCGACCACCTTGATGACCCGGCGCAACTCTGAAGAGCAACTGGCAACGCTGAAGAAAGACGACGTGTTGATCCAGCCAGCGCTGGCGAGCTTCGGCTCCACCGATTTCGGCCGGGCCCAGGAGATGATCGACGCCGGCTACCGTGCCACGCGGATACTCCAGGCACGCCTGGCGCCTCTGCGTCCGCCCGAGGCGCCCGACGCCGAGCTCATGGCCGCGCGCACTCCCAGCGAACGCACACCGGTCATCACCGCCATTCGCGTGGAGAACGACTCAAAAGTCGGTGACGACGTGATTCGCTATTACGTTCGCCAGCAGATCGGTGAGCCGCTGGACTTGGGCCGCCTGCAGACCGACATGGGCACGCTGTACGGCCTGGACTACTTCGAACAGGTGCAATACCGCGTGGTCCACAAGGGCCCGGACCACACACTGGTGATCAGCGCCCGGGGCCGGCGCACCGGCACCGACTACCTGCGGCTGGGGCTGAACCTGTCGGACGACATGCGCGGCGACAGCGCTTTCAACCTGGGAGCCAGCTATCGGGTCAACGGCATCAATCGCCTCGGTGCCGAATGGCTGACCCGGGCGCAGATCGGCGACAAGCAGGAGTTGTACAGCGAGTTCTACCAGCCATTGGATGTCGGCTCGCGCTACTTCATCGCCCCCTACGGGCAATTCGAATCGCGCAACGTGGAGTCCATCCTGGACAACGATCCGGTAGCCCAGTATCGCGTCGAGCGTTATGGCTTCGGGCTGAACGTGGGCCGCCAGATCGGCAACAACGGCGAAATCCGCTTCGGTGTCGGCCAGGCCTGGGGCAAGGCGGATGTGCGTATTGGCGATCACGACCAGCCCAGCGAAAACTTCAATGAAGGCTTCTATGAGCTGAAGTACTCCTTCGACTCCTTCGACAACGTGTATTTCCCCCATGAAGGGGAAGACATCGGCCTGAGCTGGCGCCAATACGAACCGGGGCTGGGTTCCGACCAGCGTTACCGCCAGTGGGAGTTCAAACTGGACAAGGCCCTGAGCAGCGGCCCGGACACCTTCATCCTGGGCGGGCGCTACGGCCGAACACTGGACACCGCAGAGGTCGTGACGTCCAGCTTTGTGCTCGGTGGCGCGCGGCAACTGTCGGGCTTTCGCGAAGACGGGGTCTCCGGGCAGAACATCAGCCTGATGCGTGCCGTGTATTACCGCCGCCTCACACCGCGGGCCTATCTGCCATTGGACTTGCCGCTGTACATCGGCGGCTCGCTGGAACGCGGCCGGGCCTGGAACAACGACAACGAATTCGACAGCGGCTACATCAACGCCGCCAGCATTTTCCTCGGTTTCGATACACCGCTGGGGCCGCTGAATTTCAGCTATGGCTTTAACGACGATGATGAACAGGCGGTGTATCTGAACCTGGGGCAGACGTTTTGAGGGGTAGGCGTTTGCCTGGGAAAGATCGAGAGGCTGAACCGACGCCTTCGCGAGCAAGCCCGCTCCCACAGGAATTTGCGTGAGCATCGAGCTTGCGACTGCCAGGGAACCCTTGTGGGAGCGGGCTTGCTCGCGAAGAGGCCAGTGGACTCAACATCCCATTTATAGCTTCAGCGAATCCCTGCCAGCAGCACCCGGGCGGTCTGCTTGAGGGGTTCGTCACCCTCTTCGAGCAGTTCTTCAAGCAGAGAGACGGCAGTCTTCAGGTCTCCATCGTCGATGCAATTCTGTGCCTGTTCCAGCTTGAGCGAGTGTTCCGGGGCCTGAGGCTCGAGGGACAGGGTGTCCAGGGAAACTGGTTCAAGGGCCAGCGGCTCAAACTCCAGCGACTGTTCTTCGTCGGCAAAGCTATCGAGGAAAGCATCGTCCAGCGACTCGGTTTCCAGAGGCGATTCCCATTGCAGGTCCGGTTCGTCGAAACCTGAAAGCGACAAGCCCTCGGCGGCATGGGGTGAAACAGCCTCGTCATCAGCAGTGTTGTCCTGGGCATCGGCGAGATCCCAACTGGTTTCCATGGACAGTGCATCCAGGTCCAACTCGAACTCGTCACCAGGCACCGGCTCACGCTCAGGAACAGGTGTCGGTGCCAGAGCAGGTGCAAGAACCGGTACCTGAGGTTGTACCGATGCCACTGTCGGCGCGGCGATCATGGCAACCTTGGGGTAGCGCCCGCGGATCTCCTCCAATGTCCCGGCATCGATACCCTGTGCCAGTAGATGATGCTCCTGGGCCTGGAAACCGATGACATCGCCCTGCTTGCCCAGTACTTCCAGCAACTTGAGGCCCAGGTCGGTGCGTTCCGGCTCCGCCAGCAACGCGGCGCGCAACAGCCCTGCGGCCTCGGTGAAACGACCGTAGGTCAAGTAGATCCCGACACCTTCCAGTACATCACCCAGGGGCGTATCCCCGTTATTGAACGATGCCGCCGTCTCGGACGGCTCCGTATCGGGGATTGCTGCAAAGGTTTCGTCGCCCTGCTCCAGCATCGGCTCGGGACGCCCGGTCATCGGTTCCAGCTCGGCCTGCTGCTGCCGACGCCGAACGAACAGTAACAGCGCCAGCAACCCCAACAGGCCCACCAGCCCCGCCACCCATGTCCAATTGATGCCCTCTGGCTCTGCTACCGGTTCTGTAGCGGGTTGCGCGTCCGACGCCGGTTCCGCTGCAGGAAGCGCCGGTTGCGGTTGTGTCGATTCAGCCGGGGCTGGCGCTACCTCAGCCAGCCGGGTCTGCAATTCACTGATCTGCTTGCGCTGGCCAGCGATTTGCTCGTCCTGGGCCTGGAGCCGCGCCTGCAGCTCCTCGATGGTCTTCTGTTGCTGCTGATTTTGCAGCACGCTGGCGGCCAATTGTTCATCGGACGCGGCGGGGGCCTGGCCGGCAGTGGTTGCAGCAGGCGTCGGCAGCACGGCCGAGTCGGGCAGCAACAAGCGCTGGCCGATGGAAAGCCGGTCACTGCCGGGGTTCAAGGCCTGGATTCCTTGCATCAGCTCATTGACCGACGCGTTGCTGCCGGCGTCATGCAGACGTTTGGCGATAATCCAGGGGTTGTCTCCCTGCACCACGGTGTAGCGCTTGCCCTGTACCGCCGGGGGCGGCTTGATGGACTGTGGGGCCGCGGAGGGTTCGTCACGGACTGGCACGATACCCGGCGTGCCCGGCGGGTCGATCAGCACGGTGTATTCGCGCAGCAGGCGCCCGTTGGGCTGATTGAGCTGCACCAGGAAATTGAGAAACGGCTCCTCCACCGGCTTGTTGGAGGTCACCCGAATGAAACTACGATCACCGCGCAATACCGGCGTGAAGCGCAGGTCATTGAGAAAGAACACCCGCTCCACACCCGCACGACTGAAATCGTCCGGGCTCGCCAGGCTGGCCGACAGATCGCCCTCGCCGATCCCGGCCACATCGACCAGGGCGATATCGGCACGCAACGGCTGGTTCAAGGCGGAATGCAGCGTGATTTCGCCAAGCCCCAGCGCTGACGCCAAAGCCGGAAACCCCAGGGCACCCACGACGACCGACACGTTGACCCAACTGCGCAACGTGGACTGCAAACTTTCAAGCATGGGTATCCCTTTCGATTACCAAAACCAACCGCGGCGTAAACGCTTCAATAGGAACGCTTACTACTGGTTATAGTTCGCTAACCGGCGAATCTCAAAAGTCTGACGCCAGGGATATGCCTCAGGACTTTTCCAGGTTGGCCAGGATCGTGCCGTGAACCCGCATGCACACGCGCATGTCGGCCTCGTCGACACCTTCGAACAGCTCCCGACGCAATTGTGTGGCAATGGTTTCGATTTGTTCGATCAACGGTAGGGCCGGTGCGCAGAGCACGATTTTCTTGGCCCGGCGGTCCTCGGCCACGGCCTGGCGCTGCACCAGCCCCTGGGTTTCCAGGCTATCGAGCAACCGGGCCAGGGTCGGGCCTTCGACGGCGACACTCTGGGCCAGTTCACGCTGGGTCGGCGCCTGTTCGAAACGGGCCAGGTGCAACAGCACCAGCCAACGCGCCTGGGACAGGCCCAGCCCGGCCAGGCGACGATCCAGTTCGGCACGCCAGCCTCGAGACATTTGCGCCAACTGCATGCCAAAACGGTGTTGATCGGTTAACGGCATAAAAAAACTCATCAGATCTGAAATAGAGAAAAACTAATTATTAGTCAGCTAAGCATGAGCTTTGGATTCAAGCAAGTCTCGCCTTGTACTGAATCGTTAAAGGAACGCAACTCACTGATCAGACTTCAAATTCCGACTGCAACGCAGCCCTGACGCAGTACAGCACGCCTTCAGGAACTCGTCCGACAAACAGTGCGGCGACTTCAGACACTGGGGGTAACTCACCTTCGCCATCCAGGAACGCGTCCTGTACCTCGCCCATCAGTTCCTCGGGCAGATCCAGCGCCTGCTCCAGGGATAACTGCTGTTTGCCGATGGCCTCGGCCAGCATCGTGTAGACGTTCTTTTCCGAGCACTGCAATTGCCCGGCGATCTGCAACGGTGTCATGCCGGCCCGAGCCAGCGTGATGAGTTCGTGACGCACATCGGCCACCGCTTTCGGTGCCTCGGCCTCGCCACCCAGTACCTGGAGGAAGGCCTCGCCATACCGCTCCAGCTTGCGCGCGCCCACGCCACTGACCCGGGCCATTTCCTCCAGGGAGGTGGGCTGGCTGCGGAGCATTTCCAGCAGCGTCGAGTCGGGAAAGATGACGTACGGCGGGACACCGTGTTCCTCGGCCAGCTTGCGCCGCAAGGCCCGCAAGGCTTCCCATTGATCGCGCTCTTCGCCACGCACCAGTTGGCTGGCCTGGCTCTTGCTGCTCTTGACCGCCGTTGCCGGCTTGAGGTCGCGGCGCAGCTCGAGGGTAACCTCGCCTTTGAGCAACGGCCGGCACGTCGCACTCAGGCGCAGGCCGCCGTAGCCTTCCAGGTCGATGTCGGCCAGACCACGGGCCACCAGTTGTCGGAACAATGAACGCCACTCACTCTCGGTGCGCGCCTTGCCCACGCCGAACACCGACAGGTGCTGGTGACCAAAGTTGCGGACCTTCTCGTTGTCCTTGCCCAGCAACACGTCCACCAGATGCCCGACGCCATAGCGCTGGCCGGTACGGAAAATCGCCGACAAGGCCTGGCGGGCCGGTTCGGTGGCGTCCCAGGTTTCCACGCCATCGACACAGTTGTCGCAATGCCCGCAAGGCTGGGGCATGTCTTCGTCAAAATAGGCCAGCAAGGTCTGGCGACGGCAGCGGGTTTCTTCGCACAGCGAGAGCATCGCGTCGAGCTTGTGCTGCTCCAGGCGCTTGTGGCGCTCATCGCCTTCGGAGTTCTGCAGCATCTGCTTGAGCATCACCACGTCTTGCAGGCCGTAGGCCATCCAGGCGTCGGCCGGCAAGCCATCACGGCCGGCACGCCCGGTTTCCTGGTAGTACGCCTCGAGGGACTTGGGCAGGTCCAGGTGCGCGACAAAACGCACGTTGGGTTTGTCGATGCCCATACCGAACGCAATGGTGGCCACCATGATCAGACCTTCCTCGTTGAGGAAGCGCTTCTGGTGATAGGCCCGCAGGTCGTTGGGCAGCCCGGCGTGATACGGCAACGCCGGGAACCCCTGCTCACACAGAAACGCGGCCACTTCATCGACCTTCTTGCGCGACAGGCAATAGACGATGCCGGCATCGCTGCGGCGTTCGGCGAGAAACGCCAGCAACTGCTTGCGCGGCTGCTCCTTGGGCACGATGCGGTAGAAAATATTGGGGCGGTCGAAGCTGGACAGGAACCGCTCGGCATCCTGCAAGTGCAGGCGCTCGACGATTTCCTCGCGGGTGCGCTTGTCGGCGGTGGCGGTCAGGGCGATGCGCGGCACGTCGGGGAACAGTTCCGCCAACTGCCCCAGTTGCAGGTATTCGCGACGGAAATCGTGGCCCCATTGGGACACGCAGTGGGCTTCGTCGATGGCGAACAGGGCGATTTCCAGGCTCTGCAGGAACGCCAGCATGCGCGGCTGCACCAGGCGTTCCGGGGCCAGGTACAACATCTTCACTTCGCCGCGCTTGATCCGCGTCGCCAGGTCCCGCTGCTGCTCGGCGCTGAGGGTGGAGTTCAGCGCAGCGGCAGCGACCCCCAGCTCTTCAAGGGTCGCGACCTGGTCGTCCATCAATGCGATCAGCGGCGATACCACCACCGCCAGGCCGTTGCGCAACAGCGCTGGAACCTGGAAGCACAAGGATTTGCCGCCGCCGGTGGGCATGAGCACCAGGGCATCGCCACCGCTGGCCACGCGCTCAATAATGGCACCCTGGCGGCCACGGAAACTGTCGTAGCCGAAGATGTCCTTGAGGACGCGTTGAGCCTGTTCGAGCATAAAAACTCCAAAAATCACCAAAACATCCCTGCAAGGCTGGTTCAGAATCACAAACGCTGCACCGGCAAATCGTAAGTGTGCGTTTCGAACCGGCGGGGCGCCGCAGGGCATCACAAAACGCGGCAGTATACCCGAGGCCTTCGTTGCAAAGGGGGCTGCTGACAGGAGGTGCTTGGGACTGTGGGAGCAAGGCTTGCCCGCGATGGAAGCGACGCGGTCTCGCCTTCAGAAATCGAGGCGCTTGCTTCGCGAGCAAGCTTTGCTCCCACAACGGGGATAAATCCCCTCGCCACAGGGACCGCGTCCATCCCTGTTTTTTTCTCCATGCCCCTATTTCACCTCCTAGGGAGGGGCAAATACGCCACGCGGCTGGCCTGGGCGCTCAAGAAGGCCTAGAATTCCCGCATTGTTTATTCCCCAAGGTAGCCCGTAATGTCCTTCGCTGAGCAACTGACCCGCCTGCAAGTCTTCCTCGACGCCGATGAGCTGCACGAAGAGGCGCTGGACTACGTGGCCGCTCACGGCTATCTGACCGCCCTGTCCATCTGCGCAGAAACGGTGCCGGACCGTGAGTGGATCGACGCCCTGTTCGCCGAAGAGCCGCATTACAGCGACGAAGCCCAGCGTGCCGAGATCGAAGCCACGCTGGTCGGCCTCAAGGCCCACATCGCCCGTCAACTGGCCTCCGACGAAGAATTCGAACTGCCGTGCGACCTGGACCTGGGTGATGACCCGGACGATTCGGAATTGCGTGGCTGGTGCATCGGCTTCATGGAAGGTGTGTTCCTGCGCGAAGCCGCCTGGTTCGAAACCGCCGAAGAGGAAGTCAGCGAAATGCTGCTGCCGATCATGGTCGGTTCCGGCCTGTTCGACGAGCAACCGGAGTTTTCCGACATCGCCGCCGACGCCAACCTGATGGACGACATGATCGTCCAGATCCCGGAAGCCCTCACCGCCCTGTACCTGCTGTGCAACGCACCGGACGAGAAACCGGCGATCCTCAAGCCTCGCCACCACTGAGTGACCGGGTGCCCTCGCCCGTTGGCAATCGCCCGCTGATCCTGCGTTACGTTCTGTTGGCCATTGGCTGGCTGAGCGTAGCGCTGGGCGTTATCGGCATCTTCGTACCCGTTCTGCCCACCACCCCTTTCCTGCTCCTGGCGGCAGCCTGTTTCGCCCGCAGCTCGCCGCGCTTCTACCAATGGCTGGTAGAACATCCCCGCCTCGGCCCGTGGATCCGCGACTACCTCAGCGGCAACGGCATCCCGCTCAAGGGCAAGGTCTATGCCATCGGGCTGATGTGGGCGAGCATCCTCTTTTCCTGCTACCTGGTGCCCCTACCGTGGGCCCGGGGGTTCATGCTCACCAGCGCGGTGCTGGTGACGGTTTATATCCTCAAGCAGAAAACATTGCGCAAACCCTGAGCATGAGTACGGCGCCTTCTCCTGTGGCGAGGGGATTTATCCCCGCTGGGTTGCGAAGCAACCCAAAACCAGGCGCCGCGCTGCAACAGACAGCCCCTACCGACCGGTTTGCGACTGCTTCGCAGCCGAGCGGGGATAAATCCCCTCGCCACAACAGCCTTCACACCGTATCCACTCTCAACGAATGATCACTCAACATCCCATTGATGATGGTCGCCGTGTCCGCTCCGCCGATGATGCCCCCCGCCCCCGGCGTGACGCCGTAATGACTGGCGAGGTTGACGCCGGTCAGGTCGATGGTCTGGTTCGGCGTGGCGCCGGCAATGGCACTGACATCGATGCTGGTGACGACCGAAGCACCGCTGCCGCTCACGCTGAAATGCAGGTAATCATCCAGTGACGCCGCGCTGCCGTTCTCCCCTTGCAACAGCTGGGACAGGTCGAGTTTGTCGACGCCGGGCGCGAAGTCAGTGATCACGTCGTGACCGCTGTTGCCTGCCTGCCATTGGAAGGTATCGGCACCGCTGCCGCCGGTCAGGGTGTTGTTGCCCAGGCCACCGATCAACAAGTCATCGCCACCACCGCCATTAAGCACGTCATGGCCCAATCCGCCGTTGATGCGGTTGCTGGCCCCGTCGCCGGTGAGGGTGTCGTTGAAGCTCGAACCCATCAGGTTTTCGATGCCTGCCAGTGTGTCGGTGCCGGCGCCAAGGGTGTTCTGCGCCGCCAACAGGCCCAGGTTGACGGTGACCCCGGCGGTCGCGTGAGCATAGCTCGCGGTGTCGTTGCCCGTACCGCCGTCAAGCAGATCATTCCCCGCGCCACTGTAGAGCAAATCATCGCCTGCCCCGCCATGCAGGGTGTTGTTGCCCGAACCGGCGCTGAGGATGTCGTTGCCATCGCCCGCATTGAGGGTGTTGTCACCGTTGCCGGCAATCAGCACATCGTCCCCGGTGGTGCCGGTCAGGGTATGGCCCGACTGATAGCTGATATCTACCGCCGCGCTGTCACTGCCACCGTGGTTGTCACTCGCGGTGTAGCTGCCGTGGTAATCCGGGGTTTTGTCCTGCGCCCCCGCATAGTCAACGGTCAGGGTCAGTTGATAGTTTTCCGCCGCGTTGGAATTACCGCCGCCGGGATTGGGGATGTTGGTGACGTGGATCTGGTAGTTGCCATCCGCTGCCGCTGTGAACGAAGCGCCATCGTTGATCGCAATGAATGGCCCGCCGTTGAGTGAATACTCCATCGCAATGCGACCGGCCGAAAGGTTGTGGTCCAGGGTGAGGGTTTCGCCCTGTTTGAGGCTGATGTTGAGCCGGTCTTCATCGTTGGCGTTGTTATTGGACACCATCCCCAGTGCACCGCTGACCACCAGCATCGCCGTCATGCTCGCGGTATTGGCGACGAAGGCACTGCGGCTGAGGTTGATCGACTGCACGTTGTTGCCGGTGAAACTGACCGTGCCGGTGCTGCCAGTGAAATCCCCGCCTTTGGCGGTCCAACCGGTATTGAAACTGGTGGGTGAAGCGGTGAGCGGATCGCCGTTGGCGTCGCTGTCGTTACCCAGCAGCAACTCACCCGGGATCACGATGTTGCCCGACAGCACGTTGGTGATGATGTTGTCGTCGACAGCGATCGGTGGGCTGTTGGGCACGACATTGATCACCAGGTTGGAGCTTGCCAGGTCCCCGTCATTGTCACTGACGGTGTAGCCGATGTGCTCGGTGATCAAGGTGCCGGTGGCGGTCTGGGAGGTGTAGCTGAACGCACCGGTGTCGAGGTTGACCACCAGGGTGCCGTCGTGGTCAGTGGCGATGCTCAGTGTGTTGGTGGCGGTATTGAAGGAGCCATGGTTGAGCCCGCCGCTGGCGGTCAGTGCACCATGGCCACCGTTGGCCGCCGGGTCGTAGCTGTACGTGGTGCCATCGACCACCAGGCTTTTGATAAACCCGCCATCGGCGCCGAACGAACCGCCCTCGCCCAGCAGGTTGCCGGTGACCGGCGCGCCTTGCACGGTGTCGGAAAGCACCGAGTTGAGCTGGTTCAGGTCGGTGACCACCACCGCGTTGGTGTTGGTGTGGGCGCTGCCGTCGTAGGCCAGCGGGTCGAGGTGAGCATTGCTGACGCCGCTGCCCAGGCCAATGGCGTAGTTCTTGATGCCGTTGGCGTCGAGGAAGGCTTTCCATGCGGCCTCGTCTGCCGCACCGGTTTCCTGGCCCGAGGTGGGTTTGCCGTCAGAGAAGAAGTAGCCGATGTTCTGCGCGCCGGTCAGTTGCCCGGACGTGACAAACGCAGTCTTGGCCGTCGCCACTGCCGCGTCGTAGTTGGTTCCGCCATCCGCCGACAGGCTGGAGAGAAGCGACTTGGCGGTCGCCACGTCGACCCACACCGAAGTCTGGTCGGTGGCGCTGCTGCTGAACGTCACGAGCTGGACTTTCACATCCCCCAGGTCATCGTATTTATCGAGCAAGGCGCTGATCGCCTGTTTCGCCAGGTCCAGCCGCGAAAGCCCCGGTACACCGGAGTCATCGGCCATGCTGCCGGACACGTCGAGCACGATCAGCAGGTTCGAATCTATCTCCACCGCCGTGACCGAACGCTCGGACGCAATGGCCGTTGGCACGTCATCGACGATGCTGACCACCAGGCTGCCGGTGGTGCTGTTGCCCAGGGTGTCCGTGGCCTGATAGGTGAAATCTTCGCTCAGCACATTCGGGCCATCGTTGGCGTGGGGCGTGGTGGTGGCGGGCGACGTCAAGGTGTAGGTGTAGGAACCGTCCGGGTGGAGCAGCAACTGGCCGTAGGCGCCGCTGGCGCTGCCCACCAGGGTGAAGGTGACAGCGCCAGTGGCACCGCTGATCGAACCGACCAAGGTGCCGCTGGCGGTTTCACTGGTAGCGCTCGGGTCGCTGCCGGTGACGGTACCAGGGGCCAGGTCCTGGCCGTCCTGTGTCAAGTCGAGGGCTTTTTCATAGACCGTAATGTCGTGGTCGGTTTCTGCGATGAGGCAGCTGTTGTGCACGTCAATGGTGAGGGTGGTGGTGCTTTCATCACCATCGGCGTCGCGCACGGTGTAGGTGAATACATCGGTCGCGCCTGCTGCACCGACCGCGTCGGGGTTGCTGTGGTAGACGGCGTTGCCATTGGCGTCCAGGGTCAGGTAGCCGTAGGTGCCGTTGATCTGGTTGTTGAGACCACCGACAGCGGAGGTTGAAGTGTCATTGCCGGCGCGCACGCCGATCACCATGCCGCCATCCGCGCCAAGTACGTCGTTGTCCAGCACGTTGCCGTTGACCGTGCCGCCCTCCACCACCGAGGCAAAATCGGCATGGGCGTTGGGCACGTCGTCGACGATGTCGATGACGATGGTGCTGGTGACGGTGTTGCCCAACGAGTCCGTGGCCTGGTAGGTGAAGCTTTCGCTCAACACGTTCGGGCCATCGTTGGCGTTAGGCGTGGTGGTGGCTGGCGAGGTCAGGGTGTAAGTGTAGGAGCCGTCGGGCTGAAGCGACAGTTGACCGTAGGCACCCGTGGCGTTGCCCACCAGCGCAAAAGTCACTGCACCCACGGCACCGCTGATCGAGCCGACAAGGCTGCCACTGGCGGTCTCGCTGGTAGCCGTTGGGTCGCTGCCGGTGACGATGCCAGGGGCCAGGTCCTGGCCGTCCTGGTTCAGGTCGAGGGCTTTTTCGTGGACGCTGATTTCCTGGTCTGGCGTGGCGACGAGGCAGACGTCATGAACATCGATGGTGATGGTGGTGGTGCTTTCATCGCCATCGGCGTCGCGCACGGTGTAGGTGAAAACATCGGTCGCGCCCGGGGCGCTGACGGTGTTCGGGTTGCTGTGGTAGACGGCGTTGCCATTGGCGTCCAGGGTCAGGTAGCCGTAGGTGCCGTTGATCTGGGTGTTCAGGCCGCCAATCGCCGGAGTCGAGGTGTCGTTGCCTGCACGCACACCGATCACGGCACCACTCGCGGCCGGCCCATCGGCGCCGCCTTCGTCGTTGTTCAGGACGTTGCCACTGACCGTCCCGCCCTCATCCACCGAGGCGGAATCCGCGTGAGCGGTCGGCAAGTCATCAACGATGTTCACGTCCAGGTTGCCGTTGGCCGTGGTGCCGTTGTCGTCGGTGACGACCACCGCGAACTGTTCGCTAACGCTGTTGGCGCCGTTGGCGTTTGGATGGGTTTCATTGTCCTGCAGCGTGTAGCTGTAGCTGACCACGCCAGTGGTGGCGTTGTAGCCGGTGATGGTCAGCGTATTGCCCAGTGCGGTGGTAATCGACTGAGGGAAACCAGCCGCTACACCGCCGGTGACGACGTTGATGCCGCCAACGCTCAAGGTCTGCACACCGTCCAACGCGGTGACGGTAAAGGTGCCGCTTTGAGTCAACGCCGATGCATCCGGGCTGCTGCCGTCGCTGAGATTTTTCTCCTGCAATGACAACTCACCGCCTTCGGTGTCGAGGCCGGTGATGATCACCGGGTCGTCGTTGTTGTGCACTTGCAGCACCAGATTG